>CAZEGO010000033.1:0-11754 GCA_964511955.1 uncultured Planctomycetia bacterium
GGATTACGTATTTGCATCCGTTAACCTCTCTCACTTAAGAGTTCCCGGGATGTCTGCTACCCGGGAAGGAGAAGAAAGATTAAGAAAAACAGTTTCCGTGGATTTTATATCCGGAGATAAAGAAAAAAAGCATAATTACAGCAGAGCCGTTTCAGATTACATAGATTTAAGACATCAGATGTTATTTAAAGTCAGTAACATAAATAATATGGGCTCAAGTGTTTTGCCCGAAGAAACCAGGGAATTTATGGAGATTTATGATATATTTGAGGATATGATAAAAGATATTAAAATAAATCCCAATCAATTAGATTTAATAAGAAAAGAATATAAAGCAGCGTTCGTTAATATAAATGAATGCATGGATACATTAAAAGAAAAAGCTTTGACTGTAAGCAATAAAGCTTCGAAATTGATTCAAAAAGGCGAAATAGACAGAAATGTTTATGTATATTATCTTTACTCCGTAGGTTATATAATGTCAGATCTTATTGATACATATGCGAAAAAAATAGAACCGATGCCTTCCCGGTTGAATGTTTATAATCTTTTATCATGGTTAAAAGCAACGGAAGGTATATTTGTAAAACATATAGAAATAAAAGGCGACAATAATTGCGTGATAACGGGCTCGGTGTCGGAGTTTTACGAGATATTCGATGAGCTTATGAAAAATTCGACCAGCCACGGAAAAGCCGATAATATTTACATTAAGGTCGAGACCGGAGAAGATTTTGTTAAAATTGTTTTCCGGGACGACGGAAGCGGGATACCCGGAGAAGCTCTTTTGGAAGATAATAACGGAAAGCAGGTAATTTTTGGTTCTTATACAAGCAAAAAAAGCGGCGGAAAAGGCCTGGATATAGCCTATGATATAATTACTAATAAATGGGGAGGAAGAATAACAGCAGAATCAAAACCCGGCCAGGGCGCTACTTTTACGATAATCCTGCCGACGGTTGCTTCAGAAGATAGCCGGGCACGCCTGCCAATCCTATCAGCAACCAGTGAGTCATATAGGAGAGCTTTATAAACCGAGACGTCTACCAATTCCATCGGGAACCTGTTCCCGCAAACCGAGACGTCTGCCAATCTCATTAGGGACCTGTTCCCTTAATTTTCCCTTTCCCCAAAACCCCATTAATGATATAATCATAAAACAAAAAACCATGCCGATGTAGCTCAGTTGGTAGAGCAGGGCTTTCGTAAAGCTCAGGTCGGAGGTTCGAATCCTCTCATCGGCTCCGCATTTGGCTCTTGGTTCTTAGCTTCTGCCACGGCGAACAGGATTTAGCCTTTTAAAAAACGAAAGACTAACTGAATGCCCAGGATCAGAAAACTTCTTTCGGATAAAAATTTTTCATTTCTTTGGTTTTCCCAGATAATTTCTAATTTCGGTGACAGGCTTAATCAGATGGCTTTGATAGGGCTGGTATACGCGCGTACGCCCGGCTCAACTTTCGAGATGGCGAAGCTTTTGTCTTTTACCATCATACCAGTTTTTGTGGTGGGGCCCGTGGCAGGAATATTCGTGGACAGATGGAATAAAAAATACACCATGATAGTATCGGATTTGGTCAGGGCCATAGCCGTACTTTTTATACCGCTCTTTCTGACATATTCCAAAGGCATGATCCCTATATATGTCATGGTATTCTTGACTTTTTCCATGACCAGATTTTTTCTGACTTCAAAACTTTCGATAATTCCGGATATCGTCGAGAAAGACAAACTCCTTCTGGCCAATTCGCTTACGTCCACTACCATGATGATAGCTACAGTTATAGGTTATGGATTCGGCGGACTTATAGTTGCTCGGGTCGGTGCCTCGGGCGGGTTTTTTATAGATTCGGCTACTTTTTTGATATCGGGAATTATGCTTACTTTTGTTACATTGCGGCTTAAGGATTCCATAAAGGCGGATAGAAAAGAGATAAAGATATCCAAGCTTATAAGAAAGACGGTATTGGATGATATAAAAGAGGGCATAATATATCTGAAAGGCCATAAAGACATAAGAATGATAGCAAATACGTTGTTTTTAATCATGTCGGGCGTGGGGTCTCTGTATGTTATAGTGATTGTTTTTGTACAGGAGACTTTAGGGTCTTCCACGGAGCATTTAGGATATTTGGCCGTGTTTTTAGGGAGCGGGTTATTTCTGGGTTCCATTGTCTACGGAAGGTTAGGGGCTGAATTGTGCAAGAGGACCGTAATCAATATGGGGCTGGCAGTTACCGGGTTTACTATCGTGGTTTTTTCCATAGTGCTTAGTATCTGGCCTTCGTTTCCGGCTGCTGCTGTACTTACGGCTATCCTGGGGATAGTGGCTTCTCCCATAGCCATTTCGGCCAATACACTACTTCATGAGGTCATGAAAGAAGAGATGAGAGGGAGGGTCTTCAGTTCTCTAGAGATAATAATGCACGCAGCTTTTCTTATATTTATGGTTATTACCTCTGTTTTCGCCGAGTGGATAAGCAAAGGCTGGCTTATAGCGATTATAGGAATTATATTCGCGTGCATCGCTGTTTTTAAACTGCTGAGGTCAGCTAAAATACGGTAAGAAAGTTACTTTTTTTTCTGGGATTTGTTCTTTTCTTTGGATAGCTTCTGGCACTCTATGTAAAAATTACACATAGGACAGCATATATCTTCCTCATGGCGCTCTCCTCTGTACCATTTCGTTTCACATGTCCAGTATATCTGACAATCAGTACAGCATTTTCCGAAGTCACCAACAGCCATATTAGAATCCTTTCCAATGCAAGTATACTTTATGATAAAAAAGTTGTCAAGGCAGGTTCTTTTCTGTATAATAATCTACATTATGTTTAATATGAATTTTATACACCCGCCCGATTCTAAGGCAAAAACAAAGCACAGGAAGATAGAGAAACTACCACCTCCCGCTAAAGTTTTTTTGCCGCTTTCTCAGCATACAGGCGCCCCTTCGGAACTTATTGTAAAAGCTGGAGATACGGTAAAAACAGGCCAGGTTTTAGCAGAATCCACGGGTTTTATATCTTCATCTCTTCACGCCAGTATATCGGGAAAAGTAGCAAGCGTAGGAAAAGTGCTCCATCCTGTTATAGGGTTTACAAAAGGAGTTGTCCTTGAGTCTGACGGGCAGGATAATCTGTCCTACGAGTCAAGAGAAAAAAAGGTAGAGGATGTATCGAAAGAAGAGATTCCGGAGATGATAAAATCCAGCGGAATAGTAGGGCTCGGGGGAGCTGCTTTCCCCACCTATGTGAAGCTCTTGCCCCCGAAGGGCAAGAAGATAGATACTCTTATAATTAACGGCGCGGAGTGCGAGCCCTTTTTGACGTGCGACCACCGTCTGATGCTGGAGAAGGCCAAGGAGATAATATTCGGAGCGTACCTTATCTCGAAGGCGCTGGGCGTGGAGAATATACTGGTGGGTATAGAGGAAAACAAAATGGACGCCATAGAGGCTTTCGGAACAGCTCTTTTTAAACTAAAAAAACTAAGCGAAAGATTCAAGGTGGTAAAACTTAAAACCCGTTATCCGCAGGGCGGTGAAAAACAGCTTATTTACACTTTACTGAAAAGAGAAGTGCCTTCCGGGGGGCTGCCTCTGGATATAGGGTGCGTGGTTGATAACGTGCATACGTGTTACAGTGTATACGAAGCCGTATGTTTAGACAAACCGTTGTACGAGAGAGTGGTGACCGTAACCGGTGAATTTTTGAAAGACCCTAAAAATCTTCTCGTAAGAATAGGGACACCCATAAAGGACTTGCTGGATTTTTGTAAAATAGAATATAAGAGTAATATTCATAAGATAATCATGGGAGGCCCCATGACGGGGGTAGCCCAGTACACTTTGGATGTCCCTGTTGTAAAAGGCACATCCGGCGTGCTGGTGATGAGCCGAAAAGTAACCGGGGAGGAAAGGGAGTGCATAAGATGTTCGCGCTGTATAGATGCCTGTCCCGCAGGTCTTATGCCGTGCATGATAGGTACGGGAGCGCAGAAACAAAGATTCGACATAGCGATGTCATATAATCCGAAAGACTGCATCGAGTGCGGGTCCTGTAGTTTTGTGTGCCCTTCCAAGATACCTTTGACACAATTGATAAAACTGGCTAAACTGAAAACCGCCGCAAAGTAAATACATATGAATGAAACAAAGAATATCTTATTGAAATTCGCCCTGGTACTTTTTCTGGTAAACCTTGTAGCCGCGTCGGTTCTGACAGGCATCTATTCCGTGACTAAATCCCGAATAGAAAAGCAGGAAAAAAAAGTAAGACAGGAAGCCCTGAAACAGGTTATGCCGGACGAAGTGGGAGATAGGATAGAATCGGTGGAAAAAAACGGTATAAAATATTGGGAAGTTTTCAAAGGTTCCGAAGACAGTGTAAGGGGCTATATATTTATAGCGAAAAAAAACGGATACGCCGGGTCCATAGAAACCATGGTGGGCATGAAAAAAAACGGTGTTATAACAGGGGCGCGTGTCTTGAATCAAAGTGAGACCCCGGGGTTGGGCGCGAAGATAGTGGAAATAGCTTCTGATAAGACTATATCGAAAGCCATAAGAGATTTATTTTCAAAGACTAAAACCGAAGAAGAGAAAATAGAACCTTATTTTACCGAACAGTTTAAAAATCTTAAAGTAAAAGATATAGAACTTAACAAATACGGCATAGACGCCATAACGGGTGCGACTATATCCAGCAAAGCGGTGGTAGAATCCATACGTGAAAAAGGATCGGAGATTCTAAAAATCAAATAATCACCATGTCCCACACCCGGTGTGGGACATGGTGAAATAATTATATGAATAATTTAACTGTTTCTTCAGCGCCTCATATAAAATCATCCATTACCACTAAGAAAATAATGTGGTTCGTGGTCCTGGCTCTTATCCCCGCGGGAGCCTCGGGTGTTTATATATTCGGTTTAAGCAGTTTGAAGGTTATACTGATTACCATTCTGGCATGCGTTATCAGTGAAGCGTTTTTTCTTAAATTGAGGAATAAAGATCCGAAGACAGTTTTGGACGGCAGTGCTTTACTGACAGGTCTTCTTTTGGCTTATAACTTGCCTCCGGAGGTGCCTTTATGGCTCCCTGTGGTAGGAGGCGTTGTCAGTATAGTATTGGGTAAGCAGATTTTCGGCGGTTTGGGTCATAATATATTTAACCCTGCTTTGGTGGGCAGAGCCTTCCTTCAGATATCCTGGCCTGTCTACATGACTACCTGGAAAAATCCCCGGTGGATGCCGGACGCTGTATCCAAGGCGACGCCTCTTGCCCGGGAGGGAGCGGCTAAGTTCGATTATATGGATTTATTTCTGGGTAACCATGGTGGATGCATAGGCGAGGTATGCATACTTGCTCTTTTAATAGGCGCTATATTTTTATTTTTCACTCGGATAATATCATGGCATGTGCCGTTTAGTTACGTGGGGACGGTCGCAATATTAGCCTGGATCTTCGGAGGGGAAGGATTCTTTAATGGTGATTTTCTTTTTCATATTTTAAGCGGCGGATTGATTATAGGCGCGTTTTTTATGGCGACAGATTATGTCACAAGGCCGTTGACGAATAAAGGAAAAATTATATTCGGTATAGGATGCGGACTTCTGACCGTGATAATAAGGTTGAGGGGCAGCTACCCGGAAGGCGTATCCTACGCTATACTTTTTATGAACGCGGTAGTGCCTCTGATAAACAGGCACACAAAAACAAAAGTATTCGGTAAGTCAAAATAGACGAATAAAAACCACTATGTCCCACGCCGGGGGTGGGACATAGTGGAAGTATAGAGTTAATTAAAATATGAAAAATCTTATACAGGAATTTTCAAAAGGTATTCTAAGGGAAAATCCTACTTTTAAACTGGCTCTTGGCTTATGTCCGACGCTGGCGGTTTCGACCAGCGTGATGAACGGATTCGGTATGGGCGTAGCCGCTACTTTTGTGCTGGTCGGTTCCAGTACGATAGTCGCTCTTATAAAAAAATTCATACCGGACAAGATACGTATACCGTGTTTTATAGTAGTAATAGCCAGTTTTGTCACCATTGTGGAGTTGGTTATGAAGGCTTATTTTCCCGAGTTGTCGAAATCCCTCGGGATTTTCGTTCCGCTGATAGTAGTCAATTGCGTTGTGCTGGGACGGGCTGAGGCATTCGCCTCCAGGCATACCCTGGGGCAGTCAGTTTTTGACGCGCTGGGGATGGGCGCGGGCTTTGCGCTGTCGCTTGTAATTATCTCCGCGATAAGAGAGGCTTTTGGCAACGGCACTCTTTTCGGACTGGTAATAGCCGGGAATTTCGAGCCGGCGCTTTTATTTATACTGGCGCCGGGCGCGATGCTCGTGATAGGGCTTTTGATGGGGATGTTTAATTATCTTATGGCACGAAAATAATAAAGAAAGAAAATATATATGGACGTAAATTATATTTTTGTAATAGCCGTAAACGTTATATTCGTAAATAATTTTATTCTCTCGAAATTCCTGGGGCTTTGCCCCTTTATAGGAGTTTCCAGGAAGACGTCGTCGGCTTTTTATATGGGGCTCGCGGTCACTTTCGTTATGACGGGTTCGTCTATAATAACCTGGGCGATTTACAGTTTTCTCCTTAAACCGTTTAACATAGAATATCTAAGGACGCTTGCTTTTATACTTGTTATAGCCAGTTTCGTTCAATTCGTCGAGATGTTTATCCAGAAGTTCAGTCCGGCATTATACAGGGCGTTCGGGATATACCTGGCCCTTATTACGACAAACTGTGCCGTATTCGGAGTGGCTGTTTTAAACAGCGAGATGTTTTTAAAAACAGCCGGCAATGTGTATAAAGCCCTTTTATTTTGTGTTACTCAGGGATTCTGCGCCGGGGTAGGGTTTACGCTGGTGCTTCTTTTTATGTCAGGTATCAGGGAGAGGCTGGAGCTGGCCGATACTCCCGAATGCATGAAGGATATGCCGATAGCGTTCATAGTGGCCTTCCTTATGTCGATGGCCTTTATGGGATTCAGCGGTTTTAGATTTTAATTATGATTGTACCTATATTAGCTATGTCAATAATGGGCCTCCTGTTCGGACTCGCACTCGCGTTCGCGTCGAAGATTTTTCATGTGGACAGGGATCCTAAAATAGAACAAGTTCTGTCTCATTTACCCGGTGGCAATTGCGGCGCTTGCGGAAAGGCGGGGTGTGCCGGTTTCGCGCGGGCCGTCGCTTCGGGTGATCTGAGCCTTAACAAATGTCCGGTTACCGAAGCAAGCGAGAAGAAAAAAATATCCGAGATTTTGGGCATAGAAAGCGGAAGCGAAATCAAAAAGATTGCCCGTGTTAAATGCGGGGGAGGCGTTAACGCCAAGGATAAATACGCTTATGAAGGGGTCAAAACCTGCGAGGTAGCCAGCCTGTTTTCCGGCGGACAGAAGCTTTGCTCCTACGGATGTCTGGGGTTCGGCGATTGCGTGGCATCATGCCCTTTCGATGCCATACATCCGGGGCCTAACGGTGTCCCCGTTGTGGACGATAAGAAATGTACGGCGTGCGGCAGGTGCGTGAAAGCCTGCCCGAAGGATCTTATATCGCTGGAAGACGAGAGAGAATTATATTATGTAAAATGCAGTTCCAGGGATAATGCGGCTGCGGTCAGAAAAGCTTGTAAGAAAGGGTGCATTGGGTGTAAAATATGTGAAAAGCTGTCGAAAGGCGCTTTTACGGTAAAAGATAATCTGTCGACGCTTGACTATAGTAAAGTGGAGGAGTCCACTCCTTTAGGTTTATGCGTAGAAAAATGTCCAACTAAATGTATAGAAGAAAGGAGGCAGAAGTAGTGCTGGAATTCACAAAAGATAATTTTGAGACAGAGGTTTTGAAGTCGGATAAACCCGTGATGGTGGATTTTTGGGCTACATGGTGCATGCCGTGCAAGATGATAGCTCCGTTAGTGGAGGAAGTGGCCCGGGAATACCAGGACAAATGTAAATCCGGAAAACTGAATATAGACGAGGCGATGGAAATCGCTACGCAGTTCGGAGTCATGAACATACCGACTATAATTTTCTTCAAAAACGGCCAACCTTACGAAAGACTGGTAGGAGCGGTGTCAAAAGAAAATCTGGTGGCAAAATTACAGGAAGTCCTCGCGTAACGCGGGAGGTGCTATGAACATAGCTGTTTTTTGTTCCGGCAGCGGTACGAACCTGCAGGCTATTATGGAGGCCTGGAAGAACGGCTATATAACTGCCGACATAAAACTTGTGGTGTCGGATGCTCCGGATTGTTATGCCCTTAAAAGGGCGAAGGGCGTGGGCATCAAGACTCTTGTCGTCGAGAGAAAGAAATTCGACTCCGGTCCGGACTTTGAAGCTGCGATACTAAAAGGCCTTAAAGAAGAGGCCATCGGTTTAATAGTCCTCGCGGGTTTCATGAGGCTTCTTTCTGCGGATTTCGTCCGGCGGTTCGAGAACCGGATTCTTAACATACATCCCGCTCTTTTGCCTTCATTCAAAGGTACGAGCGGAATAAAGGACGCTTTTGAATACGGAGTGAAAGTGACCGGCCCTACCGTACATTTCGTGACGCCTGAGATGGACGAAGGTCCTATAATATTGCAGTCCCCTGTAAAAGTAACCGAGGATGACACGGAAGAGACGCTCGCGCAGGCCATACACAGGGAGGAGCATAAAATCTATCCGATGGCTATCCAGTTATTTGTCGACGGACGCCTGAAAATAGAGGGAAGGAAAGTCAGGATACTGGATTGAGAGAGGGTTATTTATCCAGCAGTTTTTTTATGTCGGATTTGTGTTTAGGGAAACTCCCGAGCTCTTCCGCGGTAAGGTATAATCGTTTTTCGTAGGGCATAGCGCCTATGAGTTCCACGCCTTTAAAATCATCGAAAGAATATCTCCGTAATACGTACCCGGCCATATCGAATATCCTGGAGAAAACAAGAGCCTCGTCTATGTAAGATGCTTCGTTTGGCTCGACCGAAAACCTGAAGCGGAATACACCTCGGTCCCATAACCCGACAGAATTTTTTAAGGAATAGTTATCCCGCAGATCTTTGTCCTCCTGGAATAACACGGGAATCCTTCTGGATATCTGTTCGCTCAGAAACCAGTTCGTATCGATATCGTGTTTCGGGAAGCCGTCTATGCCTATATAGCCTATGTCCTTATATTGCGCGAAACTTTTCCCCAGGTCTCTTTGTCTTATCTCCGTCCCGGAATAAAAATATTTAGGTACTATTTCCCGGATGGGATCGGGCATTTTGGATACGTCTACCAGGATAAGGTATTCATTCGTGAAACCGGGCGGGAATATGGCCCTGTAAACCTCGAAGTTAGGCAGGGGCTCATAGTATTCTTTCGTATTTATGTAAAACAAGCCCTCGTTTTCGGAGATTTCTTTGGCCATTACGCTGGACAGTTCTATCTTTTGGGAGTTTTTTATTCCGATTTCGTATATAGGATAAAAAATATCCTCGAGTCCCTGGACGAATTTCGGGTTTTTGTTGAGGTTGGCCATCAATTTCTTTATCTCTTCAAGCCCGGCGACAACGGGGTTGAATTTAAAATCCCTGATGATCCTTTTATGATATTCCCCGCGCGATATGTCGAGTAGCCTCACTCTTACAACGTCGTATACATGCCCTATAAGAATAAATTCGGCTCCCGTGGTTTTTATATCCCTGGCCGTCAGTGCGTAAAACTTCAAAGGCCTGTCGGTGCTCATGGTTACTCTGTGGATAGAGAGAGCCACGTTTTCTATTTTTTTTCCGGCATCGGGGTCCAGCCTGAGTTTTTTATCGACAAGCCCCTCTACGGGTATGTACACTCCCAGCGTATTCCCGATGATTCTGACATCTACGTCCAGGTCATATTCTTTTTTGCAAAGTTCTATGACCGACTGTTCCACTCCTTTTTCTGAGTAAGTGACCTTGCCCATTTGTTCACAGGCGGGAAGGGTCATGAGCATGACTATAGAGAAGAATTTTAAAAAGCGGATTTTCATCAAGACTTCTTATAGGTATGAGTCTTACCGTATTCTTTGAATATGGCTTCTATCTCGTCGTATTCAAGCTCTTCTTTTTCCAACAGTTCCCTGACAAACCTTTCCACTATGGGCCATTCCTTATCCAGGAGCTGTTCGACTTGCCTTAGGCACTGGTTTATGATTTTTCCGGTTTCCTGATTGAGTTTATCTTTTATATTTTCGGAGAGCTGTGCCTCGGGTATCACCGTATAATCCCCGACGAATCCCACGTCGCTCATCCCTACTCTCCATACCATGTTATGCGCGAGCCTCATGGCGCCGTTAAAATCGGCCGATACACCGTCACTGGTGGTCCCGAACCGTTTTTTTTCCGCTACATAGCCGCCGAGTTTGACCTTTATGTCGGCCAGTAGCCTGTTTTTATTCCGGGTATAGGTTTCTTCTCTCGGCTGTCCGTATACCGCGCCCAGAGTCTCTTTTCTGGATATTATGGAGGCCTTAAAGACATCATCGGTAGGATGGAGTATATACATAGTTACCAGATGACCGGTCTCATGGAAAGCTATCATTTCTCTTTCTTCTTTGGTCATTTGTCTTTTATGTTTGATGCCCATGTCTATTCTTTCCATGGCCTCGGATATTTCTTTGTAGCTGACGGCCTCTTTTTTATTTCGGGTGGCTATCAACGCGGCTTCCTTGACTATATTCTCGATCTCAGCCGGTGTTTTATATACGGCTTTTCTGGCGAGCCGGCCTATGTCCATGGTTTTGTCATATTTTAATTTTTTTAAATAATACGCAAAGACTTTTGCCCTTTCATCGAGATTGGGCCTGTCTATGTATATTTTTCTGTCGAATCTCCCGGGCCTTAAGAGGGCCTGGTCCAGTACGCCTTCGGCGGCGTTTGTAGCACCTATCACTATTACGTTAAAATCTTTTTCCGCGAGGCCGTCCATTTCGACGAGCAGCTGGTTTTGGGTGCTGTTGGTTTCCTGTCCGCCGCCCATGAAACTGAATGAACGTTGCCTGCCCACCGCGTCCAGTTCGTCTATAAACACTATACAGGCGCCGTAGCCATAGGCGAGAGTCCTCGCTTTTTTGAAAAGCTTTCTGACTCTCGAAGCCCCGACTCCTACGAATATCTCCGTGAATTCGCTTCCGGACATGGATATAAAAGGGATTCCCGCTTCTGTGGCTATGGCTTTGGCGAGATACGTCTTACCGCATCCCGGAGGCCCGACCATAAGAAGGCCTCTCAGTATCTTTCCGCCTATTTTAAGCAATTTTTTGCGGTCTTTTATAAGCTCTACTACTTCCATAGCCTCCAGTTTGGATTCTTCCATACCTATGACGTCATTCCAGTGTATGTTTACGTTTTCTCCTTTTATGGCAGTTTGTTTTATACGGGAAAACCCGCCTCTCAAAAAAACCATATACATAAATACGAATATACCGGCGTGTACTCCGGAGAGAAGAAGGGTAATAGGCATCTGCGCCAAAGTAAGATGACGATAGAAAGACTCAAGGGACGAAAGTCCCCATACGGCTAAAACCACAAGTAAGCATATCACCGACACTATGACTATCTTCAGCCAGTGCATCATAAAGTACATTTTCATTTTTCTAGCGGTCAAAATATTCATATATATCTCCTATTTTTAATTGAGTATAACATAATAGCATTACAGTGTCAATCGCGGTTGACACTGTAATTCCTATATGTTAACATATAGCCCTGCTGACGTGTAGCATATAAGATA
>CAZEGO010000034.1:0-11645 GCA_964511955.1 uncultured Planctomycetia bacterium
GTGCCAAGTACTCCGTCTCTGAAAGCATAGAGGTCGGTTTTCTCCATTTCAGCTTCGGCGGACTCGAGCTCGACTGCCGCGGACTTCACCTGTAGTCCGGCGCTTTTAGTCTCGAGTTCGACCTCTTCGAGCTTGGCTTTTATTATCCCGCCGATATCGTACAGGTTTTTATGTATTTCCAATTTCTTTTTGGCCGCTTCATGTTGAGTTTTCGCGGATTCCAACTTGCTTTTTGAATAGTCCACTTTTAATCTGGCATCCTTCTTATTAAGACTAGCTATCAGGTCACCCTTGTATATAACGTCGCCTTCTCTGAAATTTATGGAATCTATTACTCCGCTTACCTCGAACTTGAGCTCTATCTCCAAAGAACCTTTAACCGTACCCAAAACAGGCAGCTCGTCCTCGAAATCCGTAAGGCTTACCCTGTAGCATCTTACGGCTATTGCCTCAGCCGGCGAAGGGCCCTGCGGCGGCGTCCCAGTAATTGTCTCAGCGCCGGCAGGAGTGTCGGCTGTTTCCGCTTCCATCACGGCTTCAAATTCGGATATGTCTCCTGTTGCCTTTTCCTGTCCCGGCCTTACAGGCGATTCTCTCTTAAAAAGGGTAATACCCCAGACCACCAAAAAGCCCAGTATCCACAAAGCCATAAAACCTATCAGGAAGATTTTATATTTTTTCTTCATGCTTTTTTCCAGCGTTGGCCAGCATAAAGCTTTCGCTGTCCAGAAAAAGAGTATATCCCGTCGCCCTGTTAAGCCGGGCCATGGACTGATATAAGCTACCCATAGCTTCTATGTAAAATGACTTTTCGTCGGTTAAGTTCATATATGCCTGGATAAGTTCGGAATACGGTATTTCGTTCAAATCAGCCCTGGCCCCGGCTATTTTCAGTTCCTCTTCGCGTTGTTTTATCTTATTAAAATTAGCTCCTGTCTGAACAAGGCCTTTTCTGTAATCCAGGTACGCTTCCTTTACGTCATTCACTATGGACTCTTTGACTTTATCGAGTTCGTCTTTTGCCTTTTTATACGCTATATCCGCAGATTTTTTTTCCGATATGCCTTGTAAATTATCCAGGAAGCCGACTTCTACAGCTTTACTTATGGATTCGGTCCTGGAAGACTGGCCGTGTTTCTGGCTGGTCTCCTCTTTAGTATAAGAAGCGGATAGCGTGTTTCCGCCGAAAGGTTTCGTAAATTTTATGCCAAGATACCAGTCTTTGGAAAGTGCCAGGGTTTCCGAAGCGTAAGCTCCGCCGGACCTGCCGTATGTACCGGTGAGATCCACTTTCAGCTGGTCTTTGCTCTCCGCTATTTTCAGCTCATATTCATTCGATTCCAGAGAATACTCTTTTGATTTTAAATCCTGCCTGTTCCTTAAAGCAAGATCCATGCATTGCTCAAAGCTAACCCCTATGTCTATGGGCTCCAAATCCATGATGTCTATATTCATGTCAAAAATATCTCCGAGATCCTCAGGTGCTTTTAGCCCCATGGCCTGAGACAGGCTCAGTCGCGCCAATTCCAGATCGTTCTCGCTCGAAGTCATCTGGTATTTAATCTGTCTTAACTGCGATTGCACTTTCAGGAATTCGGATGTAGTGCTTAATTCAATGTCGAACCTTTTTCTTGCCTTTTCGTAGAGCGCGGTTATATCCCTGAACATCGCCCTTTGTACTCTGGCGTTAATCCTGGCCACAAGGTATGAATAAAAAGCCTTCTCTGTTTCAGCTCTTACGTCATTCATGGTCTTATTGTAACTGTACCTTGAGGCTTTCATGTTGGTCCTGGCCTGATCCACGGCATATCTGAGCCTCCATCCGTAAAAAAGCGGGTATTCGAACTTCATCTTATATTCCTTGTCAGTAAAATCCTGCGTACTCTCGGTAGTCATCCCCGTGGTTTCCATATAGTTAAAAGAAGCCGAAGGGTAAAGCGCTCTTCTCGCTTCTTTAATTTTTAAACGCGAAAGCGATATTTCGTCGCGCGCGATATTAAGCGCGAAATTGTTTTCCAGCGCCACGTCAATGGCGTCTTCTATACCCGAAATATTTACGTCCTTTTCGGATTTATCGATCGTGAACCACTCTTCTTTCAGTTCGGTCTCAAATATTTCCCTGCCTGTCATATCGAATGACACCGGGACATCCACCCACCTGTCCTTATCGCCCAGACCCTCGGGAAATGGTTCGTATCTTTCACGCGACCATATTGATTTGAGCACCAGCTCGTCCAACTGTTCACTACCCGAAGATTCGGAAATATAGGCGTCTTTCAGCTCTCCCCACGGAGATAAAAAGAGTTTCAATTTCATTCTCCCTTTTGAGCCATACAGGAGATCTTGAGATGTTATACCAATATAATTATTAATACTATTGGACATATTTGCTATGTATTTAGAAACAGTTTCACTATTGGAAGGATAGGAGAAACCTGTAGTAGAAAAGAGGTTGATAACCGCAATAAATACAAAAAGATATAGAAATATGATACGCTTGATACACATAATATCCTCGTAATGCAGAAGTATATCATATCATTATTGCTTTGTCAATAGATGATACAGTTTTGACCGTATCATATATGTGATACTGTCAAAACTGTATCATCAGGGTACAAGCGCATCAACGCACAAGTAGTAAGTATACAAGAAAAAATTTACAACAAAAAAGCCAAAGCTATAATTAAAATAAGCTTTGGCTTTTAACCTATGCACTTGTGCACTGATATGCTTGTGCGCGGTTGTTATGCTTTTACGAAAACATCCCTGATTACTACACTTGCGGCACCCAATGCTACGGCATCCCTGCCAAGATGGGCCGGTATTATTTTCACTATGTTTGCCGGCTCCTCAAATGCCCAATTCCTGACGGTCCTTCTTAAAGGCTCTAAAAACAAACTTCCCGACTTCTCAATCCCTCCGCCTATAATAACTATCTCCGGATTGAACAAATTCACGAGGTAGGCCACTCTAACTCCAAGGTTGACTGCGGCATCTTCAAGCAGTTCTACGGCTAAGGTATCTCCGGATTTAGCCGCGTCTATTATGTTGTCCACCGTCAAAAGCTCAAGATTTCCGGCCGAAAATTCCCCAATAGTAGAATCAATCCCTTCTTCGGTTATCAACTTACGGGCCTGACTGACCAATCCAAGGTCCAGCCCTAAAGGGAGAAGAAACGAAAGGTTTTTTGAAAACCTTAAATATTCTCCGTTTCTGGGATAGTTTATGCGTATCTCACCGGCACTTCCCGAAGCTCCGCAATAAATGCCTCCTTTTATGATAATACCGCTACCCACATCCGAATACATGTAAATAACGTCTTCCACATCCATAGGCAAAGCATACATTTTTTCGCCGAAAGCGGCAAAGGTCGCGTCATTTCCCAGAAACGACGGTATTCCGAACCTCTGCTCTATCAATCCCTTTATTGAAATATAACTGGTTCGTATACCGTTCCTGGTCGAGTCCCTGACAGTCCCCAGGTTTTCATCCAGAACTCCTCCTATGCCTATCCCCACTCCTTTTATTTTTTCCCTGTCTACGCCCTTTTTGCTCATCAACTCATCTATAAGGTCCAGGGATTTTTCTATGATTCTGTCCATGCTGTCCTTTTCTCTCTTTTTCTCTATCCTGGTAATGGTTTTACCGGAAAGGTCGGTAACGAGGCCTATCATCGTGGCTCCGTTTGCGCCCATATGGCCGAGATCAAGCCCTATGGCATACCCGCTGGTCTCGTTCAGCTTTACGAGAGTAGGCTTTCTGCCTCCGGAAGAAGCTTCCATCCCGCCCTCCACGACCAGATCTTCGTTAATGTACGTATTTATATAATTGGATACCGTAACTATATTCAGGTCCGTTATTTTGGATATATCGGCGCGAGTTATTGGACCGTTTCTGCGAATTAACTCAAGAATGGAATAGTTTTTTTTCTCGTGGTCGGATAATAACTGGCTCTCAAAAATCCTGTTTTTTCTTATAGGCATAACAGCCTCCTTTTTTTCCGCTTAAAAAGTACCGTGATAATAAACTCGTAATATATGCCGTGTATCCAATACGGGATAAAAGTCCCCGAAAGGACTGTATCCGGCAAGAGCCGCTTCGTCGATAAAAGCTCCTTCGCCGAATTCCACGGTTAAAAGACTTGATTCCGTAACCACATAATCGAACTTCATATAGACATTATGATGATCCTCGTATTTCAGGCCCCCATCCGTATTAAGACGGTATATATTATTAGCCCTGGAAAAAGTATATTTTAAATACCCCACAAGTCTATTATTAAACCTGTAGCCTACTGATGTCCCGAAATGATTTATGTTATCGTCTATCCCCTGCGCGAATTTAAAATCGTTCTTGGTATAATCAAAATCCACGGCCATTCTTTCCGAAGGCCTCAACTGAATCCCCCCCCTCCATATATGAAACCTGTCGTAAGGAGGCTGGTCAAAATGACTCTGACTGTAAAGGAAAGGTACTTCTTTTCTGTAAACATTACCTTCTATGCTTTCGGTATCAAAATACGTGTCGTTTAAAAGACCGTTTGGATGGTTTCCCGTTGAATACCGATAATCGTTTGTATTCTCATAAATACCGAACACGCTTACCCATTTTGCCGGTTCATATTCGACGCCGAGAGAATAAGTCGAAACCGACGGGTCTTTGCCGTCCTCGATAGCCGTGTTCTCGAGGTATTCTCCGGTATCCGAATCATACATTATGGGATCTATGCCCCCGGTAGTATCGGGCAGATGATGGTATATGGCCAGTACCTTAGAAGTCCATCTGGGAGCAAAACGAAAAGTGTTCTCTTCCCTTAAGACACTCTCTACGTAGCCGTCATCAGCATGATTGACATACCTGAAATCTATGAGATTGTCCATTTTTTCCTGAAAAGCCCCTTCGGTCTTAAGCCGGTATCTAAAAACGTTTCTGCCCTGGTCTATGCCGTCCCCTATCCTGAAAGACGCTATGTCATCATAATTCATCGGAGAATCGCCTCTCATGCCCAGATTATAGAAAGGTTTCTTGAAATGAATATGCCTTGACCAGGATATATCTTTTCTGGTCTCTTTGTAATTTGTCAAACCGGCATCGAATCCTTCGTCCATATGTGTTAAAGCGAATTCTGATTCTCCCAGAAAAGTACTCCTTTTGTATCTCACGTGCACGGCGCTGCCGCTGTCTTCCGTTTTATACGTACTGCTGGTTATATCTTTTTCCGTCTCGCTGTAAGCCACTTCCGCGGCCAGATTAGCGTCCGACGACAAATCATAACTTATATCGGCAGCAGCGACGTAATTCGTAGCATCTTTTTTGTCGTCGTTATAGCCTATACGGAACGTATCGGTAAAACCCAGCGTAAGATTATCGGTCATTTGAGTCTTGGATCTTAAGGCTCCGGCCAGCGCCCTTATGGTTCCGTAATCCTGCCATAATGTCTTAGGACTGGCTACCATGGTCGTCAATTCCGTGCTTTCGGAGAGATTCCCCTTAAATGAGGCTCCCCTTAAAGCCGTGAGTCTTTTTAAATTACTGTCTCTGGTAAAAAAAGCCAAGTCATTCGACCAGCGGCCTCTCCAGAAATCATTAGGAGTGGCACCTGTGTTTACATGACCCGGTATCCATTCGTCAAGCCACGGGCTGGATTCCCAATATATATGATGGTTCGAGAGTCCGAGTGGGTCGTCGGATGATAAAGCCTGATCTTCCAAAGCGAACGGAAACACTCTCACGTTATAATCCTCTTTACCTTTACCGTAATCAAACCATAACTCCCTGATGGGTTGAAAACTATAATCTATCTCCTTTTCGGGTACGGTGAAAGTGCTCCAAGTGCTTGAAACTTGAAAGGATGGTATTTTACCTTCGGTAACCTTATATTCCGACGTAGACAGAGAATCGCCCAGATTAGAAGTATAAAAAGTCTCGTTTACGGTACTCCTGGTGCCGGACCAATATTTAAGCTCCAGTTCCACCTGATCGGTTCCTGCCCCGTCGCTGACTACCGTAAACTTATCGGTTTTTCCCACAAAGCTCCATGGGTCCACGGTTATATCAGAATGAAAATTAAAACCGTTTTCCGTGGTATTGGTATCGAAAACCACCTTGAACCTGTCGTATATCCTTTTATCATAAGTATTAATCTTGGGATAATCGTGTGATATCATTCGGAAATTACGCTCGTTATAATCGCCGTTGGCGTCTTTCCATATAACGTCCTCGCTCGTAACGCCGAACGAGGCCCTGTATTCTCCCTTTACTCTGGCAGGAGCTATTCTTTCATTAAGCGTCTCGGTAACGGCTTTTATCTTGCTTTTGGAATAGGTGGGCTCTTTATCCGGACGGTAATATTCATAATCCTCTTCTCCGGTTGTATAACCGGAATCGGCGTTATCGCCGTATTTACTCTCTAATTCCTGCTCGAACCTGGCAAGCCTTCTATCGAAATCCGCGTCCTCGGAAGGCAGGGGCGTCACTTCCCCGTCATATCTTCTCCGGTTTCTTTCCTGTTTTCTTATCTCGGCCCTGACTAAATCGAGATACCCCTTAGCCTCGTCGTTCCTGGGGTCAAGCTCTATGGCTCTCTCGAGCATCTCCTCGGCCTCGTAATATCTTCCGGCGTGATAATGCTCTATGCCTTTACTATGCAGTCCGAAACTCTCAGCGACATACTGCTCCTGGGCATAGGACGCAGATACAAGAGATAAGAGATAAGGGATAAGGGATAAGGTCAAAACGCAGACCAAAATACTTCGAGATTTATTATATCTTTTTATGTTAAGCTCCACCATCTTTTGTCCTTGATTATAACTCTTAACTTAAAAATTCAATGCTATTGAATTTTTAAGTTAATCTTTTCCCCTGTCTCCTGTCTCTTGTTGCTGGCTATCTCCACATCTCTTTTAACTTAAAGTATGCCCGAGTGGGTTTACGTTCGTCAAGTCGGCCTTCCCGTTTTTCAAGAGAACACACGCCCCACCATTCCTCGTTTATATTCATGTTATGAGGCGCTTTTATGTCGAAATAATACGCTCCGTTCGACCAGCTGGCGGCTATATCGTGTATGTACCAACCGGCCTTATTCTCCTCGTTGTATTTCCACCACTCGTCCGTCCATTCGAATACGAATGCTCCTACGCAGTTTCCCGCGCCGCTTCCTTCGTAGGTGTTCTTCTCTATTTCTTTCCATTCCGCCTCTATGAATTCCGCCTGAACACCCTGGTCTTCCTCATTAAGATAGGCGTTATATCTGTCGCATCCGAACTCGGTTATCATTACGGGCTTTTTGAACTTTACGGACGCTTCCCTAAAAAAACTTCCAAACGCTTTACCTCTATATATGGAGCATCCCAGTATATCTATATCTTCGCTCACATCACTCGCGACGTCTATATCCGTAAGTTCCGCGTTGGCCAAGACGACGGGATGATTCGGGTCTATCTCGTGTATGGCCCGCGCGACTTCGTTCACGAAAGAATAATAAATCCTGGCACGGGCTTTTCTTTTTAAATAAGGGTCCTCAAGGGCCTCTATTTCCTCGGTAGTCCAAAGGTTAAGAGTCTGCGGGCCGTAAGAAAAAGAAACGTTATTTTCGTTCCCCAGAATCCAGCATAATATCCCTCTCTCGTTCTTATAAGTCTCCACCATATTCAGTACGTCTTTCAGAACTCTTTTTCTGAAATCCGGATCCGCGTAATTGGGGCGCTCCCAAAAACCAAGCCAGTGGCCCATAACGATTCTTATCCTGTATTTATTATACAGATCTTTCATTACCTGCTTGGTATCTTCGACACTCTTACCCGGCTGGTATACCCTTATGGTATTTACACCGATATTTCTCATCATTTTACCGTCGTGAATATGTGGTTGGCGCGGATCGCTCCAAAAATCATATGTATGCGTCTCACCTATGGGTACGGGGCTGTAGACCATCCCCTTGATGACATAAGGCCTTTCGTTAACCATCAACCGGAAACGTTTACTTTCCGTGGTTTTTATATAAACTTTATCCGGCCCTTTATCCGTACCAGACAAAGAAACGGCTATTATGCCGATAGCCAGGACAACTATAATTATCGAGATTGTAATTATGCGAGATTTTTTCATTTTAATCCTTAATAAGTATAAAGAGCGCAGACGCCTAAATGCCTGATCGCGCGCCTTTACGCCTGCGCCCTTTGCGTACCGATTACTCGTACTTTATCTCATCGAGATAGAAAGTTACACCGTCCGGATTCACGTCCAAATTAGTAGCCCATGCGAAACCGCCGCTTATGTAACTCAAGTCTTTGCCTCTTAAATCTATCTCGTACTTCTTCCAGTCCTCTGTCAGAAGAACCGGGCCTATACCGGCTATGTCCGAATCGGAGTACATACCCGTAACACCGCCCATTTTAAATTCTTCTATTCTCTCCCCGCCTTCTTCTCCGCGGGCATAAAACGTAAGCTTGGTGGCTCCGGTCAAATCATAACCACCCTGCCTGTCGCCCCAGTTATTGGCGGGATTCTGCCAATACACGCCGCCCCATCGCGCTCCGTTAGTGGCGTCGCTGGTGTATACTATTTTTATACATGTCGTTCCGGAATAAGGGTTGTCGAAAGAAGACTGATCAATGCTTATGTCCGCGACGTCGCCCATATAACCGGAAGGCACATAATGATTATCGGGAGACCTGCCGTCGGAATAGACTTTAAAAGTCTTAAAATTTCCCGCCGGTTCTTCCATGGTATCCTCGTACATTGTCTCATCGTAATCATACGAATAATCCGCCTGGGCATACTGCTTCAACTCATCTGAAGTCGTGGCAGCCTGTCTGTCATTTGAACCTCCGCAACTGGCGATACTGAATAGCATAAGTCCCGCTATCACCAATAACGTAAAACTTAAACTTTTTCTCATAAATTCCTCCTCCTTTTTTACTTTTTTTAATTTAATCCAATAACCAAGAGCTAAGAGCTATTGTTACACCTCCTTTCAACAAATATTTATTTATTCCACATATCTTTATAAGTAAAGTATGCCTTTTTTAACCGGCGCAGAAAAGGGCTCTGCTTACCGTTGCCCTGGCCTGTGACTCCCAGCCACTCCTCGTAATTCCACCCGTCAGGAAAAGGCCCCGACCAATTCTTTGTGGCATCGTGAAGAGAAGGTTCATAAGCCTTCCACCACTCGTCTATCCACTCAAACAGGACGCCCCCTACGGCATTGCCCACGCCCGGTTTACCGGCCGAATTGTATTCTATATCTTCCCACGCGTTTTTAAGGTATTCGGCCTGTTTTTCCTCGGCTACTTCCTTTGATTTTCCTTCCATGTAGCTCGGGCATCCGTATTCGGTAATTATAACGGGCTTGTCGCTTACTATCCTTATATTCTCCCAAAAACTCCTGCCAAATCCTTGTTTACCCCTATAGGCGTTCGAACCATAGATATCCACGTCCGGAGCTTTTTCGGAAAATATATCCAAAAACAAAAGATCTCCGCTGCACACGGCTACGGGGTGATCCCTGTCGAGTGACTTTATAAGCTTGGCCACCTCGTTCACAAAAGCGTAATACCTTTCGGGTTTTTTCTTCGCGTTATTGGCCACTCCGTAATTATTTTCGTTACCTATCATCCACAGCAAGATGTACGGTTCGTCTTTAAACTCGTTTACCATCTTTTCCACGCTCGCAAGCATATTTTTTCGGTGTTCCGGGTTTTCGTAATCCGTTCCCTCGTACCAACTGGCTCCCGAACCAACGGTATAGGCTCCTAACAAATCTCCCATCATGACCATTATACCATATCTCTCATAAAGGTCCCTCAGGAGCTCTTTATTGGAAGCATGATGATAAAGCCTTATAGTATTACATCCCATATCTTTAAGCAGCTGAAAATCGCCTATAGCTTTCTCGTCCGGATCTTTCTCATTATCGAAGTCCTTATCCACCCACGCGTCATACGGCCCGTCTATCCTGCCGTTATTATCGTAATCCGCCTCCATCCAGTCATCCAATGTCCCGTCGTCGGGACTCTGCCCCACCCTATTGGGAGAATAAGCAACGCATTTCGATATAAACGGTTTTCCTTCTACACGTAACTGCCAATGGCCGTTCTCGTACCTGACCAGGTCCACTTTGCCGTCACCTATCTGTTTTACCACCTTGCCGGTATTGACTTCATCGCCGAATAAATACTTCTTTATCTTATCGAAAAATCCGACCCGCACTATCTTTCCCGGGTTCACGAAAAATCTGTCGTTTATTATTTTTTCGTCGAAGCCGTTTTTTACGAATATCCTGCCGCCTTTCATCTCCATCCCCAGTTCCGGATACTTTTTTAATAAATAATATATTCTGTCGATAGACACCTGACCTATATACCAGGGTGTATGAAAATAGGTCCAGCCTACGGATTTGGGGAAATGAACGGCTATGGCGTGATACGCCTTTATGGCATGATTGATAAGACCCGACCTCTCAAGGGCCATGGCGGTATAAAATAATCTTATCCCCATGGGCTCCGGAGCCTGCGCCCATTTATAAAAATTTGCCTCCAGGTCGTCGGTGTTCACGAAATCCCAATGGTTCCCTTCGAGCCGGCCCTGTGCTTTGGCTTTTTGATAATTAGGGTCCCAGGTTACCCCCGAAGTATTCGGATATATACCTTCTCCCGCGGCCTGCGCTAATCCCTCGGGATCTTTAACAATATATTTATATCTGTCCGTTCCCAGGTTTTTAAATTCGCCGTATTTTTCATAGTCTATTATATCTTCTTTCCCGGGGTCGTGAAGAGTAATGGTGGTGCCGGGCCTTTCCGCGACGGCTTCGGCTTTTTCTTTTTTATCTATAGCCTCTATTTTCTCAAGGCTTTTCAGGCTTTTCTCTTTTACGCTCCAGTACCAGCCCCTGGGATCCCAGTTCTGAGAATAACCGTATTCTTCTATAGCGGTAGTAAAAGCTTCTTTTGCCTCTTCTATTTTTCCCTGCGACAAATAGGCCTCACCCCGCACAAAATAACTGGTCCCCACCGCGTTTAAAGCCTGGTACAGATCCATAACCTCGGTAGCGGGTAAAGATTTTAAAGAGGACTGCTGTTCACTGGCTTTTTCTGAGTATAAATTTATACACTCTCTTGTATAATCGAACGTTCTCTCGTAATCCTTGGCCCCCCACGATTCCCAGATGCGCATAATGTATTCTTTGGGGGAGAGAATCTCTGCTTCCGGGGCGACAAGCATTGATTCTTCGGTAGTTTCCGGGTTCTGAGATGGTTCTTCGGCACCAAGGGATAAGGGATAAGAGATAAGAGATAAAAAAACAAGCATGGAAAAAACCATTGATATTTTTAAAGACAACGACCTGTCTTTAAAAATATCCATCTTGTATCTTACCCTTTGTCGCCTGTCGCTTACTTTATTTTTCATTCTATACATCTCCTGTTCTTTTTCTTATCACTTATCTCCTACCGCTTGTCCCCATGCCTTATCCCACAACAGTCCCCATGGTCATTCCTTTAATTATGTGTTTCTGCATTGCCAGATAAACGAGGATAATAGGTATCACGGTTATGGTAATCCCTGCCATCAACAGCGGGTATTCGGTAATGTGCGTACCCTGAAATATCATAAGGCCTCTCTGGAGAGGCATTAGTGATTTGGAA
>CAZEGO010000035.1:0-11568 GCA_964511955.1 uncultured Planctomycetia bacterium
GTGTACGTATTTTAAGAGAGAATAAAGGGTGGTGGTTTTTCCGCTTCCGGTCGGCCCGCATACCAGTATCATGCCATGCGGCCGCGAAACCGATTTTTTGAGAATATCCAGGCTATCCTTTTCGAGCCCGAGCTTTTCCACGTCGAGCATAGCCTGCTGTTTGTCTAAAACCCTTAACGCGACTTTCTCTCCCGTGCTGGACGGTATGATGGATACCCTGAAATCCACTTCGTTATTTCCTGTCCTGAGTTTAAATCTACCGTCCTGTGGAAGCCTGCGCTCCGCTATGTTCAGCTCTGACATTACTTTTATTCTCGACACTATGGATTCCTGCATGTTCTTGGGCAGTTTTTCTATTTCTTTCAGGACACCGTCTATCCTGTACCTTATACGGAGAGAACTCTCCATCGGCTCTATTAACACGTCGCTCGAACGCGCTTTAATGGCATTCTCCAGGACGGTATTGGTAAGCTTAACCACCGGAGCTTCTTCTACCAACTTGTAAAGCCTGGCGGAATCTACGGTCTCATCCTGGGACTTTGCCTGGATAATCTCCAGTTCTTCCGCTTTCATATTCTTCATTATTTCTTCTATGGCCTCGTGGGTTCCCTCTCCGTAATAATGGTCTATCGCGTCCTGCACATCCCTCTGTGAAGCTATGATAGTGCTTACATCCAGTCCGGTTGCGGTCCGGAGATCGTCCGCAGCGAAAACGTTCAGCGGATCCGCGGTGGCTATAGTTATAATATTGCCGACTTTTGACACCGGAACGATCTGGTATTTCCTGGCTATGTCGCCGGGAATTAATTTTATGATTGCCTCGTCTAATTTAAATCGGGAAAGCGCTATAGGAGGTATGCCGAGACCCTGGCTAAGCGCAGACATCAGATCCTTCTCACTGGCAAAACCTTCGTCCACCAGTATACTTTTCAGAGTACCGCCTTTTTTCTTCTGGATCTTCAGCGCTTTTTTCAGCTGGTCTTCCGATATAATATTATCTTTTATCAGTATTTCGTTCAGCCTGTCTTTTAATGAATACATATTCGTGCCTGTCTGCCGAATTCCCGCGCGGCGTGAGAGAAGATATCCCGACATCGAATGTAAAAATTAACTATAATATCTTTCTATCGCTTTCTTTATGGCCGTGGATGTACTCACGAAAATTTGTACGTATAAACCTGAAACCAGCTCCACGTCTTCTTTGGCCAATGTATTAAGCGGGTTAGCCATGGCGATAGTAAGGTTCTTTCCTATTTTATCTACGGGTATAAGGCAAAATTGAGAAGCTACGTTTTTTGGTACTATTTTTACCACGTTATCATCGATATCATAATTTTCCAGAGGAAGATATGGGAAACCGTATTGGGCGGTTATTGCCTGTGCTATAGCCTCCTCGCTGGAATAATTCAATTCGACAAGTATCTGGCCTATTAAACCGCCCTTTTCCTTCTGTACCTCAAGAGCTTTTTCCAGCTGCTTACGGCTTATGACCTTTCTCTCTATTAATAATTCTCCCAATTGCTTGGATATTACTCTTTTGGCCATAGCGTTTTTATTTCCCCCTGAACATCCTTTCCAGATCCTGCATCTCGGTAGTTCTGGACATTGCACCCTGTTTGTTGATTTCGCCTTTCATGCTTAGCTCAAAAAGAGACTGGTTCATTGTCTGCATGCCCTCTTTCTGTCCGGTCTGAAGAGAAGAGTACACCTGATGCACCTTGGACTCTCTTATCTGGGTGCGTATCGCGTGATTGGCAACGAGCACCTCCACCGCAAGGGCCCGGCCTGTCCCCGAAGACTTGGGTATCAACTGCTGCGATAAAACACCCATCAAGACAAACGATAGCTGTGCCCTTACCTGAGGCTGCTGTCTCGACGGAAAAACGTCTATTATGCGGTTTATCGTCTGTATGCTGTCGGAAGTATGCAGAGTAGCCAATACCAGATGTCCGGTCTCGGCAATCACGAGCGCAGCCTCTATTGTTTCCAAATCGCGCATCTCGCCTATCAGTATAACGTCGGGGTCTTCCCTGAGCACGTGTTTAAGAGCTTTTGGGAAGGAATAAGTATCGCTTCCCACCTCTCTCTGATTTATAATAGCTTTTTTATTCATATGTATGTATTCTATCGGATCTTCTATAGTGATTATGTGGCAGTTCTTTCTCTCGTTTATCCAGTCCACCATCGAAGCCAGGGTCGTAGACTTGCCGCTGCCCGTTGCTCCGGTCACCAGCACAAGCCCTTTTGGTTTAGAGGAAAACTTTTCCATTACCGAAACCGGAAGCCCGCACTCCTCGAAACTCATTATATGGATAGGCAACGACCGTATAGCCGCGCCCACATACCCTCTCTGCAAAAACACATTTACCCTGAACCTGCCCAGGCTCTCCCTGGTGAAAGCGAAATCAAGCTCCTTTTCTCTTTCGAATTTGCTCTTCTGCTCGTTGGTAAGTATCGAATATATAAGCTCTTTTGAGCCGTCGCCACACAAGGGCTCACTGCCTATCCCATGCAATTCCCCGTCGATTCTTATATGAGGCGGCCCGCCTGCTCCTATATGCAAATCCGAAGCATCTTTCCTCACCATCTCTTTTAATAAACTAAATAAATCCATCGCCATATAGAAGCCTCCCCTTTCTAAAGAAATCTCCGTCTCACGCCACCCCGTCCCACCCCCGGCGTGGGACAAGAGAATCTTAACCTTGTCCCACGCCGGGGGTGGGACGGGGTGGCGTGAGAAAGCATACTGATTTGGCAAGAATAACTATACCGCTACTCTGTTTTTTCCTAACGACTTGGCGTTTTTGACCAGCTCCCCGGCTTTTTCCATCAATTCATCCGCCGTGGAGCCGTCTATGGGATTCTCGCTTACTCCTATGCTGACCGTCATCTTCCCGGAGGCCTTGAGCTCCTTGGCCGACCCCTTTTCTATTTTCTCCCTTATGCTCTCGGCCACTCCCGCGGACTGTCTCTTGTTTTTCTCGGCTAATACTATACCAAACTCGTCGGCCTTAAGTCGTCCTACTTTATCTATATCACTCACGCATTTTTTAATCAGGCTGCCTACCGATTTTAAAAGTTCATTGGAGTGTTTCTCACCCAATTCATCGTAAAAGCCTTTAAAATTATCTATATTTATCACAAGATAACCGCACGGCCTCTGATAAATGCAGGCCCTTTTGATTTCCTCGTTAAGCCTTGTGTGAATGTATCCCTCGTTATAAAGACCTGTCACCTCATCCATAACCTCGAGCTCCTTTGCTTTTTTCATGAGAATATCGTTTTCTATCGCAATGTTAATCTGCTTGCCGAACACCTTTAAGAGTTCTATATTATCCTCGGCAAAAACAAATTCATCTTTATCGTTCCCTATAACAATAAGGCCTTTTAATTGTCTGCGCCCAAGGGTAATCGGTAAGCTCATCAGGTTTTTGAAAGCTGCGGTTTCCATTATTTTTTTCAACCCTTCGGGACAGGAGCGCGAAGTTTTATCAACTATTATGACATCGGCATAGTCGCTCCCGGCCTCGAGAGCCATGTGCTTTAATAGCTCATCTTCGGAGCCGCTGTTTGCGGTGAGCGTAATAGCATTTTCTTCACCGGAACGAGTGAGTATCAGGCATCTGGTATCTTCTTCGAGAGCCGCTATCCTGTCGCAGGCAAACTTTAATATACCTTTGAGCTCTTCCGCCGACGATATGAAGTTGCCTATTTGCAACAGGGACGACAAGGCCAGGACTTTTTTATTTATCTCCATGTTTATAAGTTTTGTCTTCTCGCCGTAATTTTTCAGCTCTTCTATGTTGTCGCGTATTTTCTGGGTCATCAGATTCAGCGACTTCCCCAGGTCCCCTATCTCGTCCTCATGCTCTATCTCGATAAGCTTATCCATCTCACCGTCGGCTATACCGCGCGCGTCTCCGGCTATTTTTATGACAGAATCCACTATCTCCCTTATAATTAAGAGGCCCAATATTGAGATTATTATAGATATAAGCAATATAATACTGATATTGCTTAACGATAGGTCAAAAACTACCCCGAGATTGGGAAAAATATAAGTAATGACCACCCATCCGAATATCAAAATCGGTATGAGAGACATCAGAGAGAAGGCTATCATTGTCTTATATCTCAACCCCTGCGGGACTATCGAAAGTTTTTTAAAGAAATTTTTCATGGCATCCTCCGAATCGCGGGCAAAACAGCCCAAGCAAGAACATTATACACGAGAAACTGCCTTAATTCAAGCCTGAATAAAACCCCAGGGCAGCTCAGAAGAATCAGTAGATTTTTTCAGGTAAGATCGGTCATCTATCCCCTCTTTCTCAAAGGAACGCTGCCATACGGAGTAATCGAAAAAGTCATCCCAGGCCTGGAGCCTAAGTCCCTTTTTCCAAACGCTATGGATGGCTCTGCCGACGACCCTGTCCCCGCGGGACAAAATCCCCTCTATCCGGCTCATTTCCGGTTTATGAAAACTTACCGTACGCCTTGACCGCCCGCCCACGCTGAAGCGCCTCTCCTGAAACCTGTAACGAAGATAAGAGGTTTTCTCCTTGAGTTCATCCAAACCGTTCATGGCCTCGTTCTCAAAATCGGAATGGGGCTTTGGTATAAAATCCGATACGCTGACGCTCACGCTCCTTATTCCGGAAGCCAGCTCCACTATGGAATCCAGATCTTCTCTTGTCTCACCCGGAAGGCCGATCATAAAATATAATTTGACCTTTTTCCAACCCGATTTCAGGGCTATAATTGATTTCTTTATGATGTCCTCGTTTTTAATATTTTTGCCCAATGCGATCCTAAGAGTATCATTTCCTGCCTCGGGAGCAAAAGTAAGCCCGGCTTTCCTTACCAATCCTTTTTCCCTATGCGCCTCCAGGTTTTTTACCCTTAAAGACGGAAAAGAAACCTTTACTCCTTCACGGCTAAAACGCTCTTCCATCTTCGCCGAGAGTTCCTCCAGATGAGGATAATCTCCCGTCGATAACGACAAAAGCGATATTTCCTCATAGCCGGTATTCTTTATCGACTTTTCGGCTATTTCCATAATACTCTCCACCGAACGTATCCTCAGTGGCTTGAAAATCTTGCACGCCTGACAAAACTTACAGCTATGCGGACACCCACGCATTATCTCGATGCCTATCCTGTCATGCACTATGCTTATGTATGGCACTACGATGTCGGTGGGAAAAAAAGAATTATCCAAGTTTCGGATAATTCTTTTTTTTACGCTCAGGGCTCCAGGCTCATGGCTCAAGGCAGGAACATACACACCATCTATCTTTGATAAATAGCGTAAAATATTTTGCCTTGAGCCTTGCCTGTCCGCCGTGGCGGAAGCCTTGAGCCTTGAGCCATCAATAATTTCAACAATCGCCTCCTCCGCTTCCCCTATGATAAACACGTCGATAAAATCCGCCATGGGTTCGGGATTAAAAGTGCATGGACCACCGGCTATAACAATCGGATCCTTGTCGCTTCTGTCCCTTAATAAGACCGGTACACCGCCCAGATTAAGCATGTTCAGGACGTCGGGATAGCTCATCTCATACTGAAGAGAAAATCCCACAATATCAAAGTCACTCAAGGGCGTGGAACTCTCCAGAGATGAAAGTTTTTCATTTTTTGAGAGCATATTTTTCTCTTTGTCGGACCAGGGAGCAAAAACTCTCTCGCACAAAATATCTTCACGCGAATTCAAAAGCCCATAAAGTATCTTCATTCCCAAATGGCTCATACCGATTTCATAGATATCGGGAAAACAAAGCGCAACCTTAAGACGCTTTGCGTCCCAACTCTTATGAACTGAATTCCACTCTCGATTAATATACCGCCCGGGCTTAAAAACATCTAACATAAAAACCCCCAACTCCTTCTATATATTTGCACACTTGAGGTATTACCTGAAATGTGTAAATGTGAAGTTTATTCGTGTATAGCTATGCTTTCCAGAAGCGCTATTGCAAATATATTTACTAAAAGCGACGAGCCGCCGTAGCTTACCAGGGGTAATGGTAGGCCTACTACCGGCATGAAGCCCATAGTCATGCTCATATTTACGACCACCTGCACTCCTATCATAACCGTTAATCCGACAGCCAACAGCTTACCGCACGGGTCGACTGTCTTTTCAGCGATTTTCAGAGCTCTCATAAGAAACACGAAGTATAACATCAAAAGCACCATGGCCCCTGAAAATCCCCATTCTTCACCGGCCACCGAAAATATAAAGTCCGTGTGTCTTTCCGCGAGAAAGTTCAGTTGGTTCTGAGTGCCCGCCATCCATCCTTTTCCCGTAACCCCTCCCGAACCTATAGCTATTCTGGACTGGATAATAGTGTAACCGGCTCCAAGAGGGTCTATGCCGGGGTTGAGAAAAACCAACAACCTTTCTTTCTGATAGTCTTTGAGAAAAAACCATCCCAAAGGAGACAGTACTATAGCGCTTAATAGCATTGAGACCAGATATCTTATCGGCGCACCCCACGCAAACAGCACTATGAAAACCACCGGCAGAAGCATAAGCGCGGTACCAAGGTCCGGTTCTTTAATTATAAAAATAAAAGGTATCAAAGTGAGGGCCAGAGCCGTCATGATGGTCCCGATAGATTTTTGACTCTTGTGCTGGCTTAAATACTGGACCAAAAATAACGTAACAAACAGCTTGGCGAACTCCGAAGGCTGTATGGTGAGTCCTGCAACGGATAACCAGCGCTGTGCCCCGTATCTGCTGGCACCGAACATCAACACGGCCAGAAGAGATAACACCGTAACGGAATAAAAAACACTCGACACGCCTACTATCTTTCTGTAATTGAAATTAACTATAAAAAGAAAGAACAGCGCGCCTATCAGAAACCAGATTATCTGCCGGACAGCATAGTCTATGTTATTCGGATATGTGGCGCTGAACAGAAATAAAAGTCCCAGCACGAAAATCCCGCAGGCGCTTAAAAGTAAAACCCAGTCCATATTTTTATATTTTTTAATCTCAATCTTCATGCTGCCCCGTCATTTATCCGAAACATCAGCGTCCGTAATAAAATTCCATAACTTTTCTGGTAATGAGCGCCGGGATATCGCTCCCCGAACCCCCGTGCTCCAAAAAAACCGCGAAACTCATTTCGGGTTCGTCCGACGGCACAAAACCCGCGAACCACGCATGTGTATTCCGGTCAGCGCCTGCCTGAGCGGTGCCGGTCTTGCCGGAAATACTGACGGTTTCATTCCACGCCCTTATTCCCGTGCCGTTATCGTCGTTGACTACTCCCTGCGCGGCTTTTTTCAGAATATCCGTAATATTCTCGTCCAATCCAAGATAGAGGGGTTTTGGAACCTTCATGTCTTTACCGCTCAATTTTTTTAATAAATGTGGCTTTACAAGCTTTCCGCCGTTAGCTATAGCGGCGAAAATACGGGCCACCTGCAAAGGCGTAACTAAAAGATACCCCTGGCCTATCGAAAAATTAACCGTGTCCCCGGCATACCAGCTATCGCCCGTATGATTTTTCTTCCAGCCTCTCGATGGTACCAATCCTTCCTGCTCTCCGGGCATCTCGATCCCGGTAATTCTGCCTAAACCGAATTTTTTCGCGTATTCATTTAACTTCTCGACACCCAATGCCAATCCCAGGTTATAAAAAAACACGTTGCATGATTCTGTAATCGCCTGCTTGACGGAGACGGTTCCGTGCCCGTCGCGTTTCCAGCAATGAAAAGTCCCCAGCCCCACCTTTAACCTGCCGGTACAGGTAAAAGTAGTCCATTCGCTTATTTTTCCCAAATCCAGTCCGGCGGCCGCTGCCACTACCTTAAACAACGAACCCGGCGGATAGAGTCCCATTATTGCCCTGTTCAAAAGAGGCTTATCTTTGTCGGTCAGAAATTTTCCTATAGATTCCGCGGCGTCGTAGGATGGGGTGCTTACCATGGCCAATACGTCCCCGCGCTTTATGTCCAGAAAAACAGCAGCGCCTTTTTTCCCTCTCATGGTCATCCATAAAAATTTCTGAAGCTCGGCGTCTATAGTCAGCTGGATGTCATGGCCTTTCTCCGGCATCTTATAACTCAACACTTTCACCTGCCGGCCGCGGTTGTCCACCTGGACCTGCATACCACCGTCGCGTCCCCGCAATGTCGCGTCAGCCACCTTCTCTATCCCGTCTTTTCCTATTAAATCTCGGGCGCTGTATCCATACCTCTCGAGAGAGGCTAATTCTCTTTTCCCGATCTCCCTCACGTAACCTAATACATGCGACGTAGCTTCGCCGTAAGGATAGCTTCTCAGCGGAATTTCCTTGACCAGAACACCCTGCATATCAAGTTTAAGCTCCTCGATAAGGATAGCCTTCTCTTTGGGCACGTTTCTTATAATCTCGCACGGCGCGAAAGGGGCCTGATAATTTCTTTTATAATTTCTCTTCAGCAGGCTCTCCGGGACTCTCAACAGTTCGGCGACTTTCCTGATCTCCGCGTCAGGGTCTTCCGCTTCCTGAGGAACTATAAAAATTCCGAAGGAAAGAGCGTCGCGGGCCAGGACCCTGCCGTCCCTGTCGTATATTATCCCCCTCGGCGCCCTGATATTCAAAAGGCGGATACTGTTCCTGGAGCTAAGCTCCTTATAAACATGACCTCTGACTATCTGAATGTAAAAAAGACAGGCCGAGAGGCAGACAAAAAAAACAACGAAAATTAAACGCAGAAATTTTAGTCTCATATTCTTATCGCTCGACTACCTTGAATAGAAAGGGTGAGAGCACACTCGAAAATAGAATCGTGTAAAAAACCGAATATCGTATGGTATCAGTAAGAAAAAAATACATCGCGTAAAACAGTATAAGCCCGAAAAAGGACAAAATTAATCTCATGAAAAAATCTTCTTTATATAATATCTTAGACTTCACCGCCCCGGCAATCAATCCCACAACCCCATAAATAAACGCAAGCAAAAAGAAATCGAATGACGAAAAAATCCCGGAAAAAAACCCTATCAAAGCCCCGGACAAAAGACCGTACAAAGGCCCTCTCCTGACCCCCGCCACAACTGCCAGCACCACAAGCAGATTAAAATCCCTGAGTACCGTGGCCTGCAGTAACACAATTATCAAAACCCAAACAAAAAACAACTAACGCCTCCAAAGTCGTGTCATTATCAAACCAACCGCACTTCACCCACCTTGTCCCACGCCGGGGGCGGGACAAGGTGGGTGTTGCGGTGTTTAACTACCGCATTACAAGGACTTCTTCAAGCTTCATCATGTCTACCGACGGTTTTATGTTAGCGTTTAGGTATAAGCCGCTGGGGTCTCTTTTTATGAATGTCACCTCTCCTATCAATATGCCTTTCTCAAAGACGCCGCTAAAACCTGAAGTGATTACTTCGTCCCCCTCTTTTACCCCGCTATCTCTTTCCAGATATTTCATGTTTAGCCCCAGTCTCATATTGCCTTCTACCGCGCCTTCGTCCCTGGTCCTTGCCACAATACCGCTCACCACGGAATCTGTATCGGTTATAAGGAGTATCCTGCATATGGTTCTTCCGACTTCCCGCACGCGCCCTACCAATCCATTCCCGCTTATGACCACCATATCCTTTTTTATTCCGTGATCGGAGCCCTTATCTATGATAATCGCGTCCCGCAAACCCGAGGGGTCCCTGGCTATTACCATGGCGGGCAAAACCTTCCTATCGAGTTCTTCTCTGAAATCGAGAAGCTTTCTTAATCTTTTATTCTCGAGGCTAAGCTCCCGGACTTTCAGGATTTCCTTCTTCAAATTGGCCAGATTTTCGCGCAATATCTTATTTTCTCTTCTTATTTGCTGAAACTCCGGAATATCGCGCAGGACATAATAAGTCCCCGCTATCGCCCTTAAAGGCAACCTGAAAATACCCAATATTCGCATACGGAAATCACTCGAGAAAAGCTGCAGTACGAAAAGTAAAGCAATTAAAACCGCGAAAATTTTTATAAAGGGAGGGTTTTTGTATATATTTTTCACGCACGAATATAAACTCTAAAAAATAATTCCTAACTTCAAAATCCGGACCTATCGGGATTTCGAAGTTAGGAAAAGATTAAAACTCCAGTTTAGAACGAACGGTTACTTTCTTTAGATATTTTATCTCGCTCAGTACTTTACCGGTACCCATGGCGACCGCTGTCATCGGATCCTCAGCCACGTGTACGGGGAGTCCTGTTTCCTCGCTTATAAGCTTATCTATACCCCTCAAAAGCGCCCCGCCGCCGGCAAGGATTATACCGCGTTCTATCAGATCCGCGGAAAGCTCCGGGGGAGTCCTTTCGAGAGTCATTCTCACCGCCTCAAGTATAGCCAGGAGCATACTTGCTATAGCCTCTCTTACCTCTTCCGATGAAATGGTTATCGTCTTTGGAAGCCCGGCTACGAGGTCTCGTCCCCTGACTTCCATAGTAAGTTCTTCTTCCAAAGGATAAGCCGAGCCTATTTTTATCTTTATCTCCTCGGCAGTCCTTTCACCTATCATCAGATTATAAGTCTTCTTGAGGTGTTCTATAATGGACTCATCCAGCTCGTCTCCGCCTATACGGATGGAACGGGAGAAGACTATCCCGGCCAGGGATATCACGGCTATCTCGGTAGTACCGCCCCCTATATCTATAATCATGTTACCGCTGGGATCCTGAATGGGAAGCCCCACGCCTATCGCCGCCGATATAGGTTCTTCCACCAGATACACCTCGCGCGCGCCCGCGTGTTCGGCCGAATCCTTGACCGCTCTTTTTTCCACCTCTGTTATGCCCGAAGGAATAGCTATTACCATGCGCGGCCTGACAAATACTCTGCGATTATGTACCTTTTTTATAAAATAACGCAGCATGTCTTCGGTAATCTCGAAATCAGCGATTACACCGTCTTTCATCGGTCTTATAGCCACAATATTACCGGGTGTCCTGCCGAGCATACGTTTAGCTTCTTCTCCTACCGCCAGTACATGATGAGTGCCCTTCTGAATAGCCACCACCGACGGTTCGCAGAGCACTATGCCCTGACCTTTGGCGTAAACAAGAGTCGTAGCAGTACCAAGGTCTATGCCCATATCGTTGGAAAAAAACCCCATGACATAATCAACACTTCTCTTAAGCAATCTGAATAATTGAATCATATTATACTCCCGGTTTTAAAGAAAGGTAAAAACATTAATTCTAATTCTATCAAACACTTACAAATATGTCAATTCCAATTTAACGCCTTCTTGTCATTCCCGCGAAAGCGAGAATCCATTTACTTTTAGATTCCTGCTTTCGCAGGAATGGCATATAATGCTAAGTACACGATTCGACCTGGTCGGATTGTGTCACTGTGGGTTAGGTTTTTGTTATTTTGTTTAGCAGGGTTTGAAATCCGGGGAATGATTTGTTCATGCATTCTAATCCCGTGACTTTTACTTTCACGCCTGCTGTTATACCCGCTACTATCATACTCATGGCGGTGCGATGGTCGCCATAACCGGAGACTGTGGCTCCGTGTAATTTCCGACCTCCGTTTATAAGTATATACTCTTTTTTTATCCCTTTT
>CAZEGO010000036.1:0-11530 GCA_964511955.1 uncultured Planctomycetia bacterium
TGCGGAAGCTTTTGTGGTCCTGGCGTGCGGCCTCGGAGTACAGTCGGTCATGGATAACGACAGAGCGGGAAAAATAGCGGTGACCGGTTGTGACACTATGTACGGTTCTGTGCTGGACAACACGGGAAAGGGGCTGCTCGAAAGGTGTGCGATGTGCGGCGAATGCCTTCTCAATCTTACGGGAGGCATATGCCCGGTAACCAGATGCGCCAAAGGCCTCTTAAACGGGCCGTGCGGAGGTTCCGACAAGGGGAAGTGCGAAGTAGACAAAGAAAAAGATTGTGCGTGGATATTGATATACGAAAGGTTAAAGAAACTCGGCAAACTGGATAACCTTAAGTCCGTGCGTCCCGTAAAAGACTATTCCGGAACCACAAAACCGAGATACATCAAGGTAGAATAGTTACAAGGAGACAGCCATGGAAATTTCAAATACGCAATACAGCGAAAAAGTGATGGAGCATTTTAAGAATCCCAGGAACGTGGGAGAGATCCCGGATGCTGACGGAATCGGTAATGTGGGGAATCCCGTGTGCGGGGATATCATGCGTCTGTATATCAGAGTCGAGGACGACAAAATAAAGGACGCTAAATTCAAGACGTTTGGTTGCGGAGCCGCGATAGCCACGAGCAGCATGGTAACCGAACTCGTAAAAGGTAAGACGGTGAAAGAAGCTCTTAGTGTTTCGAACAGGGCGGTCGCCGAGGCTTTGGGTGGACTCCCTCCGGTAAAGATGCACTGTTCCGTTCTGGCAGAGGAAGCTCTTAAATCGGCGATAGAAGATTACATGAAGAAAAAAAATGCTTGAGAAAGAACTTCTCAGAAAAAAAATGAAGCGAAGATTAGATACGCAGAAAATTTCGGAAAGGAGAAAAAAAAGCAGAGTTATACGCGATAAAATATTGCGACGCGGGGATTTTCTGGATTCCCGATGCTTGATGTTATATGTTTCGAGAGGCACAAAAGAAGTAGATACTGGTTTTTTGATAAAGAAGGCCCTTCAGATGGGCAAAAAAGTGGTTTTGCCGGTTACTCAGGTGAGCAGAAGAAGCATACAACCTGTACGCGTGAAAAATGTTAAAAAGGACCTGGTTAAAGGTCCTTACGGTATTTATGAACCAAAAGGCTCCGGGCCTATAAGGCCTGTTAAGGCCAAAGATATAGATATGGTATTGGTGCCCGGACTGGCGTTCGACAGAGACAACAACAGATTAGGTCACGGTAAAGGGTATTATGACCGTTTTTTGAAACGATTGCCAGCGGATACGCCGAAAATAGGCCTGGGGTTCGATATTCAGGTTTTAAAAAAAATACCGTTCACGCCGTCGGACTTCCCTCTCACCGAAGTTATCACCAATTAAAACCGCTTAATTAAAAAAATTCTGTTTTACGCCGGATCCTGTATAAACGGCTGTAGGCGGATTTATCTAATAAATAATCGGGAGGTGTTTAAAAATGAACTTAACGTTAAAAACCGTAGCGGACATAGTAACTGTATTAATTTTTATAGTAACTTTTTTCGCGGGTTATTTCATAAGGAAATTCTTTTCTGAAAAGCGCTTGAAAGAAGACGAGGAGAGAGTAAAAAAGTCCCTGGATGAATCCAAAAGAGAGTTTGAAAACCGTAGAAAAGAAATCGAACTCGAAACTAAGGATTTAAAGTATAAACTTCGTTCCGATTTTGAGAACGAGACCAGGAACAAACGCCAGGAACTGCAGAACCTCGAGAAAAAGCTTTCCCAGAAAGAGGAAAACATAGACCGTAAAGTGGATATACTGGAGAAAAAAGAAAAGGATATCTCCAAAAGAGAGTCCCTTCTCGTTTCCAAAGAACAGGATATAGAATCAAGGCAAAAGGACCTCTCAAGGCTTATTTCCGAGGAGAAACAGAAGCTTCAGAGAATTTCCGGTCTGAGTGTGGACGAGGCCAAGAAGCTATTCCTGCAAAGGATAGAGGATGATGCCCAGCAGGAAGCGCAGAAATTGTTTAATCAGATAACGGAAAACATGAAAGGCAACGCCGATAAAAAGGCCAAAGAAATCCTGTCGCTCGCTATTCATAAATGCGCGGCAGAACACGTAACGAACACTACCATGTCGGTAGTTTCTCTCCCGAACGACGAAATGAAGGGCAGAATTATAGGAAGAGAGGGAAGAAACATCCGGGCTCTCGAGATAGCTACCGGAGTGGACGTTATAATAGACGACACCCCGGAAGCGGTTATTTTATCGGGGTTCGATATAGTAAAACGCGAAATTGCGAGAATCAGCCTCGAGCGGCTTCTTCAAGACGGAAGGATACACCCCGGACGCATAGAGGAAGTGGTAAATAAAGTTAAACAGGATATGGAGAGCACCATAAAAGAAGAAGGAGAGCATACGCTTTTTGAGCTAGGCATACAGAGGGCGCATCCCGAAATAGTCAGGCTCGTGGGAAGGCTTAAGTACAGGACAAGTTACGGCCAGAACGCTTTACAGCACATGAAAGAAGTAAGTCTTATAATGGGAGCCATGGCCGCGGAACTGGACATGGACGTGAATCTCGCTAAGAGGATAGGCCTTTTACATGATATAGGAAAGGCCGTTACCCATGAGGTGGAAGGGCCTCACGCTCAGATAGGGGCGGACATGGCGAAGAAGTACGGTGAAAGCCAGGAAGTCATTCACGCAATACGTGCCCATCATGAGGATGAGGAAGCTACATCGATATACGCTATTTTGCTTCAGGCGGCGGATACCGTAAGCGCTACCAGGCCGGGAGCCAGACGCGAGACGCTGGAAAATTATATAAAACGCCTGGAAAAACTGGAGTCCATAGCCGATTCGTTTAAAGGCGTCGAGAAAGCTTTTGCTATTCAGGCTGGCAGAGAAGTAAGAGTGATCGTACAGCCTAATAAAATATCAGATCTTCAGGCTATAGGGCTCTCAAGGGACATAAAAAGGAAAATAGAGGAAGGCCTTGAATATCCCGGACAGATAAGAGTGACCGTCATCAGGGAGACAAGGGCAGTGGAGTATGCTAAATAAACTTCGAAACAAATTTTAAATTTGAAATTTAAAAAATTTTAGTTTTATGGATATTTTTAAGTTTTTTGTTTTGGATTTCGATATTCGTATTTCGGGTTTTAAAAAAATACTATGAAAATATTACTAATAGGTGACATAGTCGGACGACCGGGAAGGGAAGCTATAAGCAGAATAGTGCCGGATTTCCGCAAGAGAAATAATATCGATTTCGTGGTGGCGAACGCGGAAAACATCGCGGGGGGATCCGGACTTACCATGGCCACGGCGGATGAGCTCTTTGACAGCAAAATAGACGTCCTCACTTCCGGCGATCACATATGGAAGCAAAGGGAGATATACGCTAGGCTGGATGATGACAAAAGAATACTGCGCCCCTCAAACTATCCTGAATCATGTCCTGGCAGGGGAGCATCTATCGTAAACAGCTCATCCGGAAAACCCATAGGTGTTTTAAACGTCCTGGGAAGGGTATTTACCAATCATGTGGACAGATGCCCTTTTAAGAGCTGCGAGGAAGAAGTGGAAATGCTTTCCGAAAAGACTAATATCATACTGGTGGATATGCATGCCGAGGCCACAAGCGAAAAAATAGCGCTCGGGAGATTCCTTGACGGGAAAGTCAGCGCGGTCGTCGGTACGCATACGCACGTACAGACAGCGGACGAAAAAATCCTGCCCAAGGGCACCGCTTACATAACCGATTTGGGCATGACAGGCCCTCACGATTCAGTTATAGGGCGTGCGACAGATTCGATAATAGAGCATTTTCTTTCATGTATGCCTACCCGTTTTGAGATGGCAAAAGGCGATGTGGAGCTCCAGGGAGCCGTAGTGGATATAGACGAGAATACAGGTAAGGCGGTATCCATAATAAGAGCAAGAGAAAGACTGAGAGATTACTTTTAATGATCAAAGAAGAGAAATATATCTACAAAGTCAGCGAGCTCAGCTCCCATATAAAGATTATATTGGAAGATTCTTTTCCCAGGATATGGGTCGAGGGGGAGGTATCCAATCTCAGCAGTCCGGCATCGGGCCATATGTACTTCACTTTAAAAGATAAAAACAGCGAATTGAAATGCGTTCTGTTTAAAAGCCACGGGAAAAATATAAAATTCGACATAGAAGACGGTATGCACATAGTATGCCGGGGAAAGATCAGTTTATACGAAAAAAGAGGGGCTTATCAATTATATGTTTCCGCCGTTGAACCTAAAGGAGTAGGCGCCCTTCAGCTGGCTTTCGAACAACTAAAAGAAAAACTGTTTAAAGAAGGGCTCTTCGACGATTCGAGAAAAAAGCCTTTCCCCCTTATTCCCAAAAAAATAGGAATTGTCACTTCTCCCACCGGTGCCGCTATCAGGGACATGCTTCATGTGTTGGATAAAAGGTTTTCCAATGCGGAGGTGATTATCAATCCCGTGAAGGTTCAGGGAGGCGGAGCAGCGGAAGAGATAGCCTGCGCCATAAAAGAATTTCAGAAATTCAAGGACGTGGACGTTATAATAGTCGGAAGGGGCGGCGGCAGTCTTGAGGATCTTTGGGCTTTTAACGAAGAAGTGGTCGCCAGGGCCATATACCGGTCAAAGATTCCCGTTATAAGCGCCGTAGGACATGAGATAGATTACACTATCAGCGATTTTGTGGCGGATATGCGCGCCCCCACTCCTTCGGTCGCCGCTGAAATAGTGATAGCCAAAAAGAGCGAGTTGTTGGAAAGGCTGAAAGAAATAGAGCAGAGATTCATTAGTTTTCCCTCGGATATAGTGAAAGAATATGAGCAGAGGTTGGACGAGATAGAACAGGGTTTAGCTTTAAGATATAAGCATTACGTTCAGCTAAAAGAGGAAGGGTTCAGGCTGCTTTCCGAAAAACTGGATATATTGAGCCCTCTTTCGATATTAAACAGGGGCTATAGCGTTACGTTTTTATCATCAAAAGGAAACATAATAAAAAATAAAAAAGACGTAAAGAAAGGAGATGTCATAGAGACGAAAGTCTCAGACGGAAATTTTCTCAGTGTTGTAAGGTGAAGAATATATATAGTAAAATTCGAAGCATTAAATCCGAAATTCAAAACGAAAAAGGGTTGTCCGTAATATTTTAAATTTTTGTATTTAGAAGTTTGAATTTGTTTCGGATTTCGGATTTAGAATTTCGAATTTATAATAAAATTAAGGAGAGCATATATGGCTAAAGAGATGAAATTCGAGGAGATGATGAGTAAGTTAGAGGCTATAGTGAACGAACTCGAAAGCGGGGATATGCCCTTGGACGATTCTTTGAAAAAATACGAGGAAGGGGTGAAGTTACTGAGACTTTGCAGAAAACGTCTGGACGAGACTAAGAAAAAAGTGGAGATACTGATAAAAAAAAGCGGTAAGCTGGAACTGGAACCCTTTGAAGAATAATCACTAACTATACTATCCGACCGGGTCGTATCGTATACTTGTAGTACTATGAATATAGAGAGATATTTAAAAGGGAAAAAGAAGGTTATCGATAGAGAGCTGGGAAAATATCTTCCTTCGGCCAATGTCAAGCCGGGTATTATACATAAAGCCATGCGTTACGCGGTTTTCTCAGGCGGGAAAAGGATACGTCCCGTATTCTGTATAGCGGCTTTTGAAGCCTGCGGAGGAAAAGGGAAGAGCATTTTGCCGGTGGCCTGCGGTATAGAACTTATACACGCCTACACTCTTATACACGATGACTTACCCTGTATGGACGACGATAATATGAGGCGGGGAAAGCCGACGTGTCATAAAAAATTCGGCGAGGATGTAGCTCTTCTTGCGGGAGACGCGCTTTTGACTCTGGGATTCGGGCTTTTATCTTTATCCGGCAACTCAGAGATAGTCGGGGAAGTATCCGAAGCTGTCGGAAGCAGGGGTACTATCGGGGGGCAGATAGTGGATATATTAGCGGCAAGCGATAAGCGACAAAGAATAAGCAAAAAAAAGATAGATTATATAGTTTATAATAAAACCGGGAAGCTTTTTGAGGCGGCTTTAGTAGCCGGAGGCATGCTTAAAGATGTCGGACGCAAAAAAATAAACTCCCTAAGAGGTTTCGGGCGATGCATAGGATTTACTTTTCAGTTGGTGGATGACTTGATAGACGACGACGGATATGTGACTTTTTACGGAGAGGATTATGCGAGGGGAAAAGCCGATAGTTTTACCGAAAAAGGCAAAAAACTCCTGGATGTTTTCGGCAAAAAGAAACAAAACCTCTCGGGCATGGCAGATCTTATTTTAAAGAGAAAGTATTGATATGAGCATATTGCTCGACAAGGTTAAATTCCCTTCTGATTTAAAGAAATTCAGCATGGAAGAGCTTACTCTTTTGTGCCATGAGATAAGAGACGTTATAATAAGCACGGTTTCTTCCTCAGGCGGGCATCTGGGTTCCAGCCTGGGAGCTGTAGAGCTTATAGTAGGCCTGCATTATTGTATGAACGCTCCCAAGGATGCCATAATATATGATGTGGGGCATCAGGCTTATACTCATAAATTACTCACGGGAAGAAAAGACAGGTTCCATTCTCTCAGGCAATTAAACGGGCTAAGCGGCTTTCCTAACAGATTTGAGAGTGAGTATGATATTTTTACCAGTGGGCACGGGTCCGCTTCCATATCCACGGCCCTGGGATTGGTGGCGGCACGGGATATAGAGAAAAAATCGAACAGGGTAGTGGCAGTGATAGGCGACGCGTCTTTAGGCGGAGGTATGGCGTTCGAAGCCCTTAATCATGCCGGACACTTAAAGAAAAAACTACTTGTTATAGTGAACGATAACGAGATGAGTATATCTAAAAGCGTCGGAGCTCTCAGTGGTTATCTGAACAGGATAATCACAGCTCCTTCTTACAATAAAATAAGAAAAGACGTGGAGAGGCTGTTGGAAAGGGTTCCGCGGTTCGGTTTCAGGGTGGTAAGGGCTGCAAAAAGACTGGAAGAAGGGCTGAAAAATCTTCTGGTACCGGGTATGCTGTTTGAAGAGATGGGTTTCAGGTATTTCGGTCCTATAGACGGCAATAATATCCGGAGAGTTATAGGGACCTTAAAAAACATAAGCGACATGGAAGGGCCCGTCCTTCTTCATGTGGTTACCAAAAAAGGTAAAGGCTATTCGTACGCCGAGAAGGTGCCGGAAAAATTTCACGGTGTCGGCTCCTTCGACGTAGCTACGGGCAAGAAGATATCCGGCAAAAAGGAATATGCCCCACTGGGCGGGTTCACCGACAGTTTCAGTAAAATAATAGTCGAACAGGCCGAAAAGAACGAAAAAATAATAGCCATAACCGCCGCGATGCCTGAAGGAACAGGTTTGGATATATTTTCTAAGGCATACCCCGACAGGTTTTTTGACGTGGGTATGGCTGAACAGCATGCCGTGGGATTCGCGGCCGGATTGGCCGGAGGAGGCCTTAAGCCCGTAGCCGCGATATATTCCACCTTTCTTCAGCGTTCGTACGATCAGATAATACACGACGTCTGTCTTCAAAAACTAAATGTGACCTTTATGATCGATCGGGCCGGTCTCGTGGGCGAGGACGGACCAACTCACCACGGTGTATTTGACATGGCCTACTTGGGGAACCTGCCTAACATGGTTGCCATGGCGCCTAAAGACGAAAAAGAGCTGAGCGAAATGTTTAAATTCGCCATGTCTTACCGGGAAGGGCCGATAGCCATAAGGTATCCCCGCGGAAAAAGCTTTGGTCCCTACGAGGCATCCGGGATAGAGACCTCGAAAATAGAGCTCGGTAAGTCTGAAGTATTGAGAAAAGGAAAAGACTTAACGATAGTAGCTATAGGATATATGACTTTAGTCTGTCTGGAAGCAGCCGAAGAACTATCGCGAGAAGGGATAGACTGCGAAGTTATAAATGGGAGGTTTATCAGGCCTATAGGTCAGGGCCCCATTTTAGATTCCGTTTCCAGGACGGGCAGGATGTTAACGGCCGAAGAAGGCGTTTTATTGGGGGGTTTTGGCTCCTTAGTTCGCAAATGCGTAGTTGATAAACTGCAAAAAGGTATTATAATGAAATCTATAGGGTTGCCCGATAAGTTCGTAGAACATGGAGCGAGGAATGTGTTATTGGGTAGCTGCGGACTTTCACCGGATAAAATAAAACAAACTATTAAGAGTTTAGTATGGCAAAAATAAAAATAGACAGAGATAGGTGTAAAGGATGCGAACTCTGTATAATACACTGTCCCAGGGGATGCATCCAAAAGAGCGAAACTCTTAACTTAAGAGGAGTGTATCCCGCTGTTTTTGAAGAAAAAAAAGACAAATGCACAGGCTGTTCGTTCTGCGTAATAGTATGCCCGGACTGCTGTATAACAATAGACAAATAAATTTAACCATGTCCCACCCCCGGCGTGGGACATGGTTATTATCGTTAATAAAATAAAGAGTGTGTTATGCGTGATAGAGTTTTGATGAACGGTAATGAAGTTTTGGCTGAGGCGGCTATAATAGCCGGTTGTCGGTTTTACGCCGGTTACCCTATTACGCCTCAGAATGAACTTCCCGCTTACATGTCAAGGCGTATGAGGGAAGAAGATGGTATTTTTCTGCAGGCCGAAAGTGAACTTTCTGCCATAAACATGGTATTCGGGGCTTCTTTGACAGGGACCAGGGCTATGACTTCTTCTTCCAGTCCCGGAGTAAGCCTGAAGCAGGAAGGCATATCGTATTTGGCCGGCTGTGAACTGCCCGCTGTCATAGTAAATATAATGAGAGGCGGTCCCGGCCTCGGGAATATAGCTCCGAGTCAAAGCGATTACTTTCAGGCCACGAGAGGCGGCGGGCACGGAGATTACAGGCAAATAGTACTGGCTCCGTCTTCTTTGCAGGAGATACATGATTTAACAATACTTTCTTTTGACCTGGCCGATCTATACAGGATGCCTGTTATGATTTTGGGCGACGGGATATTAGGGCAGATGATGGAGCCGGTTGTTTTAGGGGCAAGGGGCAAGGGGCAGGGGACAGGGAAAAACAAAGATTGGGTGTTGGACGGATGCGCCGGGAGGGAGCCTCGCGTGATTAAATCGCTTTATCTGGGAGAAGGAGACCTCGAGAGAGTTAACATGAGGCTTCAGGAAAAATACAATGTTATTAAAAGCAAGGAAGTCCGATACGAAGAGTTATATTGCGATGACAGTAAAATTATTTTAGTGGCGTATGGGACTACAAGCAGGATATGCAGGAGCGTGGTACAACGGTTACGCGGCGAAGGCATGAAAGTGGGAATGTTCAGGCCAATTACATTATGGCCTTTTCCCGAGGAGAGATTAAGTAAGATAGGCGCTATGGCAGAGAAGATTATAGTGGTGGAGATGAGTTTGGGACAGATGCTGGAAGACGTGAAATTAAGCGTTGGTTCAAGGTGCCCGGTATGTTTTTACGGCCGTACGGGCGGAGTGGTGCCTACCGAAGAAGAGATAACCAAGAAAGTTTACGATAATTATGAGTAAAATTTTCGATAAACCGGAGAGTATGAAAGATAATATAACGCATTATTGCGCGGGATGCGGACACGGCATAGTGCACAGGATTTTATGCGAAATCATAGATGACCTCGAAATAAGAGAAAAGACCGTGGGTATAGCTCCGGTGGGCTGTGCTGTTTTAGGGTATGATTATTGGAATTTTGACGTTACTGAAGCCGCACACGGCCGTGTGCCGTCAGTGGCCACGGGAATCAAAAGGACAAGGCCGGACACAGTGGTGTTCGGTTATCAGGGGGACGGCGATTTGGCGGCGATAGGCACGGCCGAGATAATACACGCCGCCAACAGGGGAGAAAACATAACCATTATATTCGTTAACAATTCGGTTTATGGAATGACCGGCGGACAGATGGCCCCGACCACGCTTTTAAAACAAAAGACAAGCACCAGTCCTTTAGGCAGGGAAAGAATGAAAGACGGGTATCCACTGAAAGTCTGTGAACTCCTTTCGGTCCTGCCGGGAGTATATTATGCCGAGAGAGTTTCGATATATTCTCCTCAGAGCATTTTGAAAAGTAAAAAAGCCATAAAGAGAGCTTTTCAGAACCAGCTGGATGACCTTGGTTTTTCGATAGTCGAGGTATTGGCCCCATGCCCCACGTATACAGGCCTCTCTCCCAAAGAGGCGTTTGAATGGGTGGGGGGAGAAATGACAAAGGAATTCCCGTTAGGGGTATATAAAGAGGGTTTAAAATGAGAGAAGATATGATTTTCTCGGGTTTCGGCGGGCAGGGAATAATGTTTATGGGAAAGATCTTGTCGTACGCCGCAACGGACAACGGTAAATTCGTGACGTGGATGCCTTCCTACGGAGCCGAAGTAAGAGGGGGTACGGCGCACTCTATGGTAGTTATTTCCGACAGTCCGGTGCCGTCACCCGTTGTTAAAGAACCTACTATATGCGTCGCCATGAATACACCTTCTTATAGTAAGTTCAGCGGGAAAGTAAAAGAGTCGGGGATTTTGATAATTAACAGTTCACTTGTGGAATCCGGGGAAAAAAGGGAAGATATAGATATAGTGGAAATACCGGCAACGGATATTGCATCCGGGCTGGGCAACGTCCGTATCGCCAATATGATATTACTGGGAGCGCTTTTGTCCAGGAGAGAGATCTTTCCGGTGGAGATACTTGTAAAGTCGTTGGAAAAAGTAGTTTCGAAAAAACGACGGAACATAATCTCGAAAAACGAGGAGGCTATCAGAAAGGGTTATGAGTACCGTTAGAGTAAGGTTCGCACCGAGCCCGACAGGTTATTTGCATATAGGAAGCGCCAGAACCGCGCTTTTCAACTGGATCTACGCCAGGGCGCAAGGCGGAAAATTTATTTTAAGAATAGAGGATACGGATAAAAAACGCTCCAACGAAATATACCTTAAAGAGATATTATCCAGTCTCGAGTGGCTGGGCATGAACTGGGACGAGGGTCCGTATTTCCAGAGCGAGCGTACCGAAGTGTATAGCTCTTACGCCGGGAGGCTCCTGAAAGAAGGAAAAGCCCATAAAGACGGAGAGGCGATTATCTTTAAAATACCTCCGGAAAAAATAAAAATTTACGATCTTGTCCACGGTGAGATAGAGGTGGATAACTCTCTCCAGGGAGATTTGGTGCTGATAAAATCCGACGGGACGCCGGCTTATAATTTCGCGTGCGTAGTGGATGATATGGACATGAAAATATCGCATGTAATAAGGGGAGACGATCATATATCCAACACGAATAAACAATTGGCCGTCTACAACGCGTTAGAAGTAAAGCCGCCGAAATTTGCCCATATCCCTCTTATACTGGCGCCGGATAAATCGCGTCTGTCAAAAAGGTTCGGTGCGGTGGCCATAGCGGAATACAGAGAAAAAGGATACTTGCCGGAAGCTCTGTTTAACTATCTGGCCCTTTTGGGCTGGGCCCCCGGTGACAATAAAGAATATATGGAAAAAGATTATATAATAAAAAGATTCACTATAAAAAGG
>CAZEGO010000037.1:0-11529 GCA_964511955.1 uncultured Planctomycetia bacterium
GCTGCCCACATATATTGACCTTTTAGCGCGCTATCGACCCAGGCATTCATAACTATCATACCGTAAATAGTCTGCGAAAGAGGCGCTCCTACGAAAACCGTAAGGATAAAAGGCGCATTCTTATTCTGAGCAAAAGCCTTTTTCCAGCAACCTATAGCGGCCATGCCGGCTGCTCCCGTACCCAAAGCCGAACCCATAGCGGCAAAAGCCAACGCCGCGGCTACGCCCAGGTCTTTTAATTGCAGTAAAGCGTTTGTTTCCATCTTTGCTCCCCTTTCTTTTTGAAATTTATCTGGTAAATGGTTTATATTCCGTGCCTGACCATTCCATATTCAGATGGCTTGAGAATTCTAATACGTTCAACCTTACGCCGTGAACTAATATGGCCATCCCGCCGAGAGCTATGTTAAGAGTGTGTCCGAATAATAGAATAAAAGCCGCGATAAAACCACTCAAGACACCGTTAAAGCCGACTCCCATAGCCATCTGGTTAAAAGCGTCAGCCACGGCTACACTGGCCGCGCCTACCGCAAAAAGTCTGACATACGATACGACATCCGTAAAACTGTTTATCACGTTGAGAAGTAGGTCGCCTATTCCTGAGCCAATGCCCCGAAAAATATTTTTACTAGGATTGGTTAATAATACTATCGCAAGAGAGCCCGATATAAAAAACCATTTTCCGATATCGGGAAACACTTCTCCCAATATGAGAGATTTGGCCAGAAAATACGCACCCCAGATCATACACACCCATCCGGCCTCGGCGAAAGCCCTCAAGGAAGGCATCTTTCTGGCAAATCTCCATAAATGAGCTACGCTTAAATGCACGGCCCCTATGAGAAAACATAAAGCCTGTACGTTAGCGCTGTCGGTCAGAGCGGGCGCAAAAGGTTTGACTGTCGTGGGCAGCCAGGCCTGACCGAAAAAGGTTCCGGTCAGAGCACCCCATATAATCGCACACAGACTCAAAACATAAATAAGAAGAAAAACCGATTTATCTTTTGTCTTGTTTTTTAATTTAAGATGAGCTATCAAGTTTAATATAAAAAACAATACGCCGTAACCGGCATCCCCTATTAACATCCCGAAAAACACCGAAAAGAACAGTAAAAACCACAGGCTTATGTCCATTTCCCTGTAACCTGGTATGGTATTAATGACCTTAAAAACAGGCTTTATTATGCGTATCCACTTAGGATTCCTGATGAGCGTGGGCACTTTATCCTCAGACGAGGGGTCTTCCACTGTTAATCCCCACTTCTCTTTTGCGGCTGTCTCCTCTATGTTACTGACTTTATCGACGGGGCAATAACCTTTCAAATACGAAAGGTTTTCATAACTACCCATGCCGGCGCTGACTTTATTGAATTCTATTGCTGAATTCAGCTCCTTTTCGTATCGTAAAAGAGACTTTCTGTATTTGGATATGCTCCGAATCTCGTCATCTGCTTCCGCAAGACTCTTTTTTAATGAATCAAGTTCTTTTCGCATCTCTCCGAGGCTTTTTTCGGGAATGGTTTCTATGGTGTCAAAAGGAAGGTCTATTTCCTTTTGAGATGCAACGGCGCAATAAACCATGGTCCCTTTATTGAAGATCTCGTTCACGACTACTTCCTCGGGAGCTTCTTTAATCTTATTCTTTTCGGCCTTGCATAAACGCACCCATATCTTTTTACTTTTTAAATCGTCCAAAAGTTCCGGTTCAAAATCACCCCAGTCTTTCCATTTTTCTATTTCTTTTTTAATCTGAGTTATATTTTCTCTCAGTGCGTCTTTTCTGTCGAGAAGATGGTTGATTTCAGCGACAAGTTTTCCGGGGCTGCCGTGCTCCTCGTTTCCTTCTTGTAAATCTTCCAAAACAGTAAGAACCCTGATTAATGCCTGTCTATTATCCCGGAGGTCCTCTATATCGTCGTTTGAGGGCATATTCTCGTGCTCTATATGCAGAACTCCCAGCCGTCCCATTCTCTCTATCGTAGATACAGCGTCTTTGGACTGCGTAATTACGTTTATTTTTTTCATCTCTATTATCATGAGTGCACTTCCTCGGCGACCGACTCCCGTATTTTATTTTTGGCTATCTTGGAACGGCCCACCGCGTTCGTTTGCTGATCTCCCAGATATATCTTTATAAGACGGATGTTTTCCCGGCATTCGGGAATTTTGACTTTTTCGAAAAGATTCACCCGTTGCGTGGTCATCCTGAGTTCTTTCTGCAGTACCTCTATCTGTGATTTAAGGACGTCTTCCTCGGCCAGTAAGGTTTTGAGTTTTCTGAGCTTTTCTATGGCCATATCGGTCCAGAGGGGCGTTTCGAAGAAATCATATTCAGCGTCTTCGAAATCTATGCGTTCAAAGACTGGGATGCCTATCCCGGCAATGTTAGCTGTGGAAGTTATCGCTTCGCCCTTTATGGATGGCGCAATAAAGTCCGTGCCTTCGTTTAAAAGGCCGGCCCATTCGCTTATCTCGTTTTCGTAAACGTCTATCTCGTGGACCTTTCTTTTAAGCTCTGATCTGACACGGAATATTTCCATCTGAAGCTGCTGCTTCTTAAGCTGTAATACGGGCAAGAAATGGCTGAATTGCTTAAGCGCATCTCGTTGTCTTTTTAATTCACCTTTTGTAAGCTTTATCTTAGACATTTTAAGGTTTTTCTTGTCCCTTGTCGCTTATCCCTTGCCCCTGATCCGGCCAAAACTCATCTACAAGCTCTGACTTTATACCTGTCTCGAAAGGCTCGAAGTTATCCGCCAGGATACGCCAGCCTCTGTCCAGCGCTTCCTCAAGCGAAATGTTCACTGACAGGTCCATCATCTTTCTTTCGAATTCCTTGCCGTATTTAAGAAGCTTCCCGTCCCAATCACTCATCTGGAAGCCCATAGACTGCTTCTCGAGCGTAGAACGATAATCAGCGAATAGCTGTATCATCCTGTTCATAATAGTCCTGTGGTCTTTCCGGGTTTTATCGTTTACCTGCTGTTTTAATCGGCTAAGAGAACCGAAAGGTTCTATCGAATTATTTTTAAGATAGAACTGTCCCTCCGTAATATACCCGGTATTATCCGGAACGGGATGCGTCACATCGTCCCCCGGCATAGTTGTAACGGATAAGACGGTTATCGAACCGGCTGTGTCGAAATCGACCGCCTTTTCATAGCGCGTCGCCAGCTGGCTGTATAGATCCCCGGGATACCCCCTGTTGGATGGTATCTGTTCCATTGTAATAGCTATCTCTTTTAAAGCGTCTGCAAAATTCGTCATATCCGTAAGAAGAACCAATACGCGTTTTCCGTCCAAGGCAAACTTTTCGGCCACGGCTAAACTGATATCCGGGACAAGAAGACATTCTACGGTGGGGTCTGCGGCGGTATGGATAAAAAAGATAGACCTCGAAAGAGAGCCGTGCTTCTCAAGAGTATTCCTGAAAAACAGATAGTCATCGTATTTTAGTCCCATCCCTCCCAGGACTATCAGGTCTACTTCGGCCTGCATGGCTATACGTGCCAGCACTTCGTTATAAGGTTCGCCCGGAACAGAAAATATAGGGAGCTTCTGAGACTCGACAAGGGAATTAAAGATGTCTATCATGGGGATACCGGTACGTATCATGTTCCTGGGAATGATCCTCTTCGCGGGGTTTACCGACGGTCCGCCTATCTCTATCATATTATCGCTAAGCTCCGGCCCGTTATCGCGGGGAAGCCCCGCTCCGTTGAATATCCTGCCCAACAAATTATCGCTGAAAGACACTCTCATAGGATGCCCTAAAAACCTAACTCTATCTCCCGTGGACACACCCTGACTGCCCGCGAAAACCTGCAAATATATCTTCTCACCGTCGATTCTTATAACCTGCGCAGGTGATTTCCCGGACTTGGAGGAGATCTCGGCCAAGTCGCTGTAGCCCACATCTTTGGCTTCCACGGTGACAACATTCCCGGCTATCTGTATAATCCTATTGTAGATTTTTTGCATGCTTTGCCCTTTCGGAAACATTTTTCTTTATCTCTTCTTCTCTCGAAGCAAATTCTTCAGAGTCCATCTTTATGGAATTCCATTCTATGAATTTTTGTCTTAAGTTCTGGAAAAATTTCCTGGCGTCGCCCTTATCGTCGAAATCAAACTCGGCAGTAAGTATCTCATATATAAAATCGAAGACATGCTTCTGTCTGTCTGCCATTGTCGCCGCATCCACCTCGTCGAAAGCATTCTGCTGGAGATAAACGGAATCGAAAAATTCGCTTTTTAGAAAAATTATAAAATCATCCAGAGAAGTGCCTTCTTCTCCCACCACTTTCATCATCTGGTCGATTTCTTTTCCTTTTTTGAGAATGCCCCTGGATTCGGCTATCCTGGAAGAATCTATAAAACTCTCGTACTTTGTCCAGCTTTCGAGAGGGTCTATGGCGGGATATTTTCTCGCGTTGGAGCGCTCTTTCGAAAGTCCGTGAAACGCACCCACGACTTTCAAGGTAGCCTGAGTAACCGGTTCCTCGAAGTTGCCCCCGGCGGGACTTACCGTACCTCCTATGGTGACGGAACTTATAGTCCCGTCATTAAGCCTGACCAGGCCCGCCCTTTCGTAAAAAGACGCTATTCTGGATTCTAAATACGCGGGAAAGGCCTCTTCTCCCGGAATCTCCTCCAGTCTCCCCGACATCTCACGCATAGCCTGAGCCCAGCGTGAGGTGGAATCCGCGAGGAGCAGTACATTCAGGCCCATCTGCCTGTAATACTCCGCGATGGTAACCGCGGTATATACACTTGACTCTCTGGCCGCGACCGGCATGGAACTGGTATTACATATGATAACGGTTCTCTCAATCAAAGGCCTTCCTGTTTTAGGATCTGCTATCTCTGGAAAGGTCCTTAAGGTCTCGACGACTTCACCGGCTCTTTCCCCACAGGCAGCCACGATGACTATATCAACATCCGCGTGTTTACTTATAAGCTGCTGCAATACTGTCTTGCCCGACCCAAAGGGACCGGGCACGCAATAGGTGCCTCCGAGAGCTACGGGCATAAGGGTGTCGATTATCCTTATTTTCGTGACAAGGGGTTTTGTGGGTTTTATCTTCTCGGCATAAGCCCCAATGGGTATTTTTACGGGCCATATCTGCTGCATAGCAGCGTCATGTAAATTCCCGTGAGAATCTTTTAACTTGGCTATCGATTGTTTTAAATTATATTTACCCTTTTTAGCTATGCTTTCTATGGTAAGCTCTCCGCTCAGCCCGAAAGGCACCATTATCCAGTGGTCAAATATGCCTTCTTTGACGCTCCCGAGCTTATCCCCGGCTTTTACTTTAGCGCCTTTTTCCGCCGAAGGAATAAAATCCCATTTATTCTGATCGGGCAGAGCTTCCAGATACACGCCTCTCTCAAGGAAAAATCCGCTTTTTTCGGCCAACTGAGGGAGCGGGTTCTGTAAACCGTCGAATATCTGCCCCAGCAGGCCGGGCCCCAGCTCTACCGACAGAAGCTCTCCGGTAAATTCTACTCGACCGCCGGCCTTAAGTCCCTTCGTGTCCTCGTATACCTGAAGCTCGGCTTTGTTACCCCTTATGCGGATAACTTCGGACTTGAGCCGTTCCTTCCCGTATATAATATATCCGACCTCGTTTTGCACCACGTAATCGCCGAATTCGACCGTTACCATGTTACCGTTTATGCCGGATATAACACCGTGTCTTTGTCTTTCCATATAATCTCCCGAAGTCTTATGCTTTTATAACGTTTTCCAATGCTTCCCTGCCTTTGATTTCATTTATCTTTTTCCAGCGCTCTAAAATTAAAAGTTTTAAAGCGTATGCCGTGAGGAATTCTATATCAAAGTAATGTCCCATCTCAAGCTCTTCTATCTTTTCCCATCTTTTAGCATCCAGGGCACGCTCGACCTCCAGGGGAGAATCCTGACTCACCGCCCACTGCGCAAAACTCTCTATAAAAGGGTCCTGGTTTTCCTCGCCCCTTATATGCTCTGACGGATCCCCTGAAAGGTGGCCCGTTCTTTTTTTGGCAAGCTCGTTCCTTAAAGTAACTTCGAATCTGTTCCATTCGCCAAGTACGTACGGCGCTTTTGTTTCCCCTTTAGGAAGAAGGCTTACCCGCAAAATAACATCGAAATCGTGCGACGTCAGCTGTCCCCGGCATAAAGCCGTAAAACTCTCCCACTCTAACGATACGGAGGAGTGAAAATCAAGCATTGGAAGGCTGGAAACCAGATAATAATAATCGCTCATTTTATAATCTTCCGAAGTTCCTCGTTGATATATGCGCTTAACGCGTTCGCAATGCCCTCATCGGTAAAATCGAAATATGATTTACCCTTATCGAAGCTTATCGAAAAACCCGACTGTATATTGGAAGAAGCCCTGAAATCTATGCCGTCCTTCAGTCGGCCTTTAAGTTCATCGATATACGTTTTTTTCAGTTTTTTAAGGTCTTCCTCGGCAAGCAGGACTTTTATATCCGACGATTTACCTTCGCTCTCTATGTATTTCTCAATGACCTTTTTTATTATCGGCTCCAGTTTATCGGCCGCAAGAGCGTACGAGGTATCGGAGGATATAATCTTGTTCAGAATATCCCTGATCTCTTCTTTCAGGGAAAGGATAAGGTCTCTAGCGGCCTGCTTTATGGAGGCCTCGGCGGATTTTTTTAATTTTCCGGCTTCGGATTCAGCGACTTTAATAATATTTTTCGCTTTGGCATCCGCTTCTTTTATTATCGTATCGGCCTTCTCCCTGGCTTCGTTTTCTATATTCTTAGACTTTTCTTCGGCTTTCTGCACGCCTTCTTTGTTGATTTTTTCCAAAAGGTCTTTTAATTTTTCAGCCATAATAACACTCCCTATTTAATTTATCTTTCCGACAAAAAACGTCCGTGTGAAGATAAATTTTATAATGTGAATTCTTTAAAACTCATCTACTTCCTGGTTTTGTAATCTCCTTGCCCTCCTTGCATGAAGGGCAAATATCCGGGGGGTAAACTGGGATATCCAATTTTAACAAGCTGGTAAACTTAACTCCAAAATCTATATCCTGAGAGCTTCTGTCCACTATGCTCCCTACTCCTATTATAGTCGCTCCGGTAGATCGCACAACAGCTAAAACTTCCCCGGTGGAAAGCCCGGTCGTTATGACGTCCTCGACTACGAGCACCCTGTCATCGGGGTTTATTTCAAAGCCTCTTCTCAAAACCATGTTCCCTTCTTTTCTTTCGGTGAAAAGGGAGCGGACTTTCAGGGCCCTGCCTGTTTCGTAAGAGACCACTACCCCTCCCAGGGCAGGGGCTACTACGCAGGTAGGCTTATCTTTTTTGTATCGCTCAGCCAAAAACGCGCATAGCTTTTCGGCGAATTCCGGGTATTGGAGCACCTTGGCGCATTGCAGGTACTTTTCGCTGTGAAGTCCGCTGGAAAGCCTGAAATGACCCTTCAAAAGTGCTTTTGAATCTTCAAAAAGTCTTAAAATCTCGTTTTCCCGCATGTTTTAACCTCTACTTGTCGTTAATTTTAGATATTAACACAGAACAAACCAAATGACAACTGTTTTGCCTGGTATATTTGTATTTAGGCCGTATTTATGGCATAATATATATTGATAATCCAATCGAGCAATTAACAAATAACACGGTACTTTGGTAACGCGTAAGTGCTATTTTTTTGCCTATATTATGCTAAAGTTTAAAAAAGATTACATTTTGGGAGTTTTTTTAATATGCACGGCATTATCCCGTCCTACCTTTAACGCTTACTGTCAAACTTCACTAAGGGTACCTATAAAAAACCCGGGAAGGCTGGAAAAAGAACAGGTAAAATTATATCTGAAAAGGGCCGTCTCTATCATAGGCAATCAACGCTCTCCTTTAAGTTTTGGCCTATCGTTATCTTCAAAAGAAGTAGACATAACTTCATTGCTGAAGACAATAGAAAACAGTTCGATTTTCAGAGACATTTATGATAAAGACTGGATAAAATACATAACTGCCGTTGAAAAAAATACAAGCTCGCCCGCTTACATCCAGATAATAGATTACATGTCTCCTCATCATCAAACAGCTGTCTACAGATCTAAAGAACAGCACCGGTACTTAAGAAAAAAAATACCCGAACTTATATCAAAAAAAATCAGAGCACGAAAAGGTAAGGAGCCGGTAGTTATTAAAGTGGCTACCTTGGGAGGAGGGTTGGAGCCAATTTCTTTGGGGACAACCATAATAGAAACCATAAAAATAAATTACCCCGAAATTGAGCTGGGAAAAGATATAATACTCGATATTTCCGATATCCAGATAGACCCCAGAGTAATAAAAAATACCATAGAGAGGATCTCCTCCTTAAGCGATGAGGAATTCTCTTTAAAAGACACAAACTGGGGCCTTCCGGAATATATAAGTGAAGAGGAGAAAGAGCATATTAACGATATAAATCGCAACATAAAACAACTTAAACAAATGCTCGATAACGGTTCCTTGAGATTCACGCAGGGCTCCATCGTAGACTATAACCTCTTAGCTGAAACTCTGACGCGAAAACCCGACCTGATTTTTTGCAATTATGTTTTTTATCATCTCGATACTAAACATAAGGTGGCTTTCATAGACTTCCTGGGACAAAATGCCTCGAGTGATACGACATTTATATTCTGTTTTCACACGGCATCTATCAGCATGGCCACGGAAGACTATCTGGAACTTACCGGAGACAGGGAATCGGCTGAAAAAATAATCCCGGAAGAACTGGACAGTTATCCTCCTTTATTCGATAAATATTTTACCGTAGAAGCACTAGAGCGCCCCGCCGATATGCAATACAGCAAAAGCTACATAATGAGAAAAAGCCTTAAAGGGCCTTTTGGGATACCCGGACGCAAGACCGGATATAGTGTAAATTTAGCGCAAAACAAAACCGAAATGCACGCAGTGTTAGATAAATGGTATTCGAAAAAACACCGGAATTTCGATATAGGCCAGTGGGAAAACGATATAGATAAACATTCGGACGGAAAAATAATATTTCTTGAATCCGATAAAGGTGAAATATTAGGCTTGGCGTTCTATCACAAAGCCGATGACTATATGTTTGATATGAGCGAGGATGGTAGATACACGGATAGCGCTCCTGTCTATTTCCTTGATAGAATGGAAGTGGATGAAAACTACAGAAACAGACAACTGGGGGAGAAAATCATGGCGCGGCTTTTCGAGGAAACGTTAAATGATTCTGATATAGGCCAAAGAGTGATTTTGACCGAACCGGAAACAAAAGACTCCGACAGATTTTTCGACAGATTGGGAGGTAATGTGCACTACGTCCAAAAAAATAATTTCACATTATACCTCTCGGAGGAAGAAAAATGGAAGGCTCATCACCGGCTGTTCCATAGAAATTCTGCCGAAAAACTTTTATCCAAAATTAAAAAAGAAATATTGCCGGAACAACTGGAGCTTCAATTCGGCGACACACCCGAGAAAAGAATTAAGCCTGGCGGCACTTTGAACGAAAAACAGTTAGATCTTTTTGAAACAGGCGAACAACCCGCTTCTTCGGCTTCTACTATCGAACAAATATCGGGCTCAAAAGGAGTTTTTAATCAAATATAGTCATAGTATAGCTTTTACAGCCTTAACGGGATCATTGGATTTTGTAACGGGCCGGCCTATTACTATATAATCTGCTCCTTCTTGAATGGCCTGTTTTGGGGTGGACGTCCTTTTCTGATCCTGTTTTTCGCTTCCTTCCGGTCTTACGCCGGGCGTAACTATCACAAAATCTCTTCCTATTTTTTCTCTGATTCTGGCTGTTTCCTTAGGGGATGCCACTACTCCGTCGAGGCCTGATTTTTCGGCAAGCTCCGCCAAAGTCAGAACTTGTTCTTCCGGGCATTTTATTATGCCTATCTGGTGGAGTCCCTTCTGATCTATACTGGTAAGTACCGTTACTCCCAATATCTTAGGTCGTGATATGCCGAGACGTTGGCTCTCCTCTTCCGCTCCGTCCAGGGCTCTTTTCATCATATCAACCCCTCCTGCTACGTGCACATTGAACATAAAAACACCCATTCTTACAGCGGCTTTCGCGGAACTATGGACAGTATTGGGTATATCATGAAATTTTAAATCTAAAAATATTTCCCTATCGTATTTTTTTATTATATCTATGGCCTTGGGCCCGCAGGAATAAAAAAGCTCCATTCCCACTTTAAATACGCTTATATAAGGGCTGAGAATATCCACGAGTTTCTCGACTTCTTTAAGATTGTTTACATCGAGCGCTACTATGATTTTTTCTTTGTCCATTTCGTTATTCCTTTTATTATCTTACCGGCAACGTCCGGGTCTACAAAATTCGCCGTTCCCACCTGTACGGCCGTTGCCCCTGCCAGCATAAACTCTATGGCGTCTTCCGCTGTCATTATACCGCCCATGCCTATCACCGGTCTGTCAATGCGATTAGCGACTTCCCAAACCATCCTGAGAGATATGGGTTTTATACAGGGCCCGCTAAGCCCTCCTGTAACATTTCCGAGTTTAGGCTTGCCTGTTTCGATATCTATGGCCATACCGAAAAAAGTATTAATCAAACTTACCGCGTCCGTTCCGCCTTTACACGCTGCTTTTGCTATCTCCGTTATATCGGTAACATTCGGAGAAAGTTTTGTAACGAGAGTTTTTGACGTATTCCTGCGAACGGTTCTAACGAATTCCAGCGTAGCCAAGGGATCCTGTGCTACCAATCCATGTTCCTTGTCTCTTGTACCCCGTCGCCGCAGATTAGGGCATGAGATATTAAGCTCTATGCCCGAAATACCTTTTGTTTTATCCAATCTCTTAATCAATTCTTTAAGTTCTTTCAAATCATTTGCGGATATACTCACAAAAACGGGAACGCCTGTTTTTTTAAGATAAGGCATTTTTTGTTTAATAAAATCATCCACTCCCTCGTTCTGTAAACCTATGGCGTTAAGCATCCCGGATGCTGTCTCGGATATCCGGGGCATAGAATTGCCCTGCCGAGCTTCAAGCGTAATAGTCTTGGTAACTATAGCGCCAAGCTTTTTTAAATCAGTAAGCCCCTCGAACTCTTTACCATAGCCAAAAGTCCCTGACGCCACCATAACAGGATTCTTAAGTTTTACCTTTCCTATTTTAACTCCCAGACTAAATCTCTTCATGATTAATAAATTATCTCTTTATAAATTATACATTTTTAGGCTTTTGCACACTCCAGGTAATACCTGAAGTGTGCAAAAGCTGATATTTCGCAAATCAATTGCACATTTTAGGTATTACCTCAAATGTGCAATTATTGCCAGAGTATTTCTTTTGCGTTGAAAACCGGACCGTCTTTGCATGTTAGCTTGTATTGAAATTTCTTGTTTTTTCCTTGTTCCCTGTTCCCGGTCGCTGGCCACCTGATTTTTACCGCACAGCCGAGGCATGCTCCTATGCCGCAGGCCATTTTTCTTTCTAAGGATATCTGGCAATTTATATTTCCTTTTTCGCACATTGCGCTTAAAC
>CAZEGO010000038.1:0-6098 GCA_964511955.1 uncultured Planctomycetia bacterium
AAATTATGCAGTCCTTTCCTATCAAAGTATGATGACCTATATAAGCTCCGGCATAAAGTATAGTGTTATCTTTTATTTCTACGTTATCTTCTATCACCACATGCGCCTGTATAGCGACATTCCTGCCTATTTTTACTTTTTCTCCTATGACGGCGGTAGGATGTATCCCTTTAGGCTTTTTTACCTCGTTGGGAGCCATAAGAGAAACCATCTTAGCGAAAGCCATAGAGGGATTTTCGGTTCTTATTATGGGTTTTGGAGCGGCCTTTACGTCCCTTGAAGTTATTATGGCCGCGGCCTTTGTGTGATTTATAAGTGACACATACCTCGAGTTCGCTACGAAAGTAAGATCCCCTTCTTTCGCTTCTTTTATTCCGCACACGCCCATCACGACCGTATTAGAGTCGCCTATTATATCTCCGTCAATCAGTTGCGCTACCTCTTTTAAAGTCTTCTTCATGATTTATCGCACCTTTTACTGTTGATAATTGTCATTCAGTATCTTGATTACCGTCTCCGTCAAATCTATTTCCTTCTGTCCGTATAATAAAACTCTGTCGTTCAATATGATGGAATAGCCGTTTGCTTCGCCGTATTGTTGGATAACGTCGTTCATCTCTTGCAGGATATCTCGGACCATGTCGTCGCGCTCCTTAGTAAGTTGAGATTTTGCCTCCTGGTCGAATTCCTGAAGGTCCTGTATCCTAGCCTCTATATCTTCTTCCTTCGCTTCCCTGGCGCTTTCGTTAAGAAGCTCCAGCTCATCCCTCATCTTCCTTATTTCTTTGACGAGTTCTTCCCTCTGCTCCTGCTTTATGTCTCCCTTTTTTTCCAACATCTTATCGAAATCTTTTGTCTTCTGGTATTCGTCAAAAGCTGTGGAGAGATCCACGAACCCGATTTTATCCTGCGCAAGGGCACCGTCCGCAAAGATAAAAGATAGCACTAATAAAACGCTTATGGTAACAGATAAAACCCTCATCTAACCCTCCTTAAAAACCTCTGCTCATACTAAAATGAAATCTACCTTTGTCTTCCTGATACTCTTCGGGATTTATAGGAAAACCGAAATCCAATTTAACCGGGCCTATTGGGGTTTTAATTCGGAGGCCCGCTCCCGCACCCACTTTAATACCCTTTGTTGTCTGCCCTTCCTTTGGCTGGCTGTCGGGTCTTGCCCAAACGTTCCCCGCATCCACAAAAAATGCGCCTTTTATATTTTCTATGATTGTAAAGGTCATCTCGGCGTTAGCCACAACCATACTACCGCCGCCTATGGCGTCTCCCGATCTGTCCCTGGGCCCTACATCGCGTTCTTCATACCCGCGTATAGTATACGTACCTCCGGCGAAAAACCTTTCGTAAATAGGCACTTTACCCGAGTCCCCGAAGGAAGTAGCTACACCCGCTCGTATACCGGATTCCAGAACAAACGGCCCCATACTTAAATAATGAGTGACTGATTGTATGGTCTTGGCGAAATCTTTATCGCCTCCTATAAATCCTCCGGCCACCTCCAGAGACCCGCTTAGTACATAGCCCTTTGTGGGGTTAAATCTGTTATCGGTGGTATTCCTCGTCAACTGCATAAAAACACTGCTTATCGTATTCTCCCCTTTCTCGTCTTTCAGGGACTGTGACGCCGATGAGGATAGATCCGAAATCTCGACATTCTCTATTTTATACTTAAAATCTCCTCTTAGATATTCACTGAACTCTTTCCCCAGCCTTACGGCACCTCCATGGCGACTCTCGTCATAAGCGTAACCGGTGGACCCGCTCCTGTCGCGTTCCGTGGCAAACAGGTCAAAACCGAAAGACAGAGGTTTGTCGAATATCCACGGCTCGGTCCAGCTAAGGAAATAATTCTTTCTGGAGCTGCCGAACTCCGCTCTCAACTTGAGATCCTGTCCATCTCCGGTGAAAGTCGGGAAATTCATAAAATCAAAATTTCTTTGCTCCACTTCGATAAAACCTATAAGTTTATCTATGGAGCTGAAGCCGCCCCCGAAACTGAACTCACCGGTCTTCGATTCTTTAACCTCTACCACCATGTCTTTTTTGTTTTCGGCTCCGGTATCTTCGATATCAAAGATTATATCCTCAAAAAATCCCAGGTTATAAAGTCTTTCTTTGCTCCTTTTTAGTTTGCTTCCGTCGTAACGATCACCCGGGTATATCCTCAGCTCCCGTCTGACCACTACGTCTTTTGTCTTTGTATTGCCTTTGATTTCTATTTTATTAACGTAACAGACTTCGCCTTCGGATATAACGTAGTTTATATCGACTCTGTCGGTTTCCATGTTAAGTAAGGTATCGGGTTTTACTTTGGCCATGATATAGCCTTTATCGAAATAAAATTCCTGAATAGCCGACATATCCCGGTGCAAAGCGCTCTCCGTAAACACGTCTCCCGACCTCATGTCAAGGAGGGATTTCAATTCTTCGGTCAAAAAAACAGAATTATCGGTTATTCTGATGTCGCCGGCTATATACTTTTTCCCTTCTTCTATCCTTACAACCATCTCTATCCATCGTTTCCTGCCTCTTGCCTGTGCTATAATTTCATAACCGGCCGTAGCGTCCAGAAACCCCTCGTTTTTATAAAAATACTTTATTCTTTCCATATCGTCTTCGGCTACGTCCTTTTTATATACCCCCGACCTGAAAAGCCCGGAAGTCCTGCTTTTTATAAGCCTCATTATACGCTTATCGCTGAACGCGATGTTGCCCAGTATATTTATCCTTCTGATTACAGCCCTTTGATTTTCTTTTATATTGAAAAATACCGTTACTTTCTTGTCTTCGGGTTTTTGTTCTATCTGGTAGTTCACTTCTACCCACGGATACCCCGCTCGCTTGTAAAGGTCCTCTATAGCTTCGGCATCCTGCTTGAGTTGCCGTTCGTCCGCGAACTCATTGACCTTTGATTTTATGTTGTTCGTGAGTTTTTTTTCCGAATAAACCCTGTTGCCTACAAAAACTATAGACGTAATAGGCGGCTTTTCTGTAACCACAAAGACTACGCCTACGCCGTCTTCATCATCCTCGACCGAGACTTTTACCTCACTGAAATAACCCATAAGGTACAACCTTTTTACGTCCTCGTTCACAACCTTATCCCTGAAAACGTCACCCCGCTTGGTCTTCAGTTTGGCGAGTATCTTGGCCGAGGACACGGTTTTATTGTTCTTTACATCCACGTATTTAATGATCTTTTTGGAAGGTTCTTCCTGAGACCTGGCGCAGATAGGAAAAATAAAACCAGTTATGAGTAAAACGGCGAAAGTACTTATAAAAAATTTAGATATTTTTCTTATCATGGTAATTTATTAAGATGAATATAGCATATATAGATGTTAATGTCAATTACTTAGAGTTGCTGCGAGTTTACACCCTTCCTGCTTCATTTTAAGATTGCTCATCGGTGAAATCTTCTCCCGACAGAGCAAGATTTTCGAACCTGGCAAACTCTCTGATGAAAGCGAGCTTTACCGTTCCTACGGGTCCGTTGCGTTGTTTAGCTATAATCAATTCCGCCATGCCTTTGTTTTCCTCGGTGGGGTTGTAATATTCTTCTCTCAGAAGAAGGCCCACCACGTCGGCGTCCTGTTCGATGGCCCCGGATTCTCTTAAATCGGACAACTGAGGCCTGTGATCCTGGCGGCTTTCCACAGCCCTGGATAACTGGCTCACGGCTATGACCGGTACGTTAAGTTCGCGCGCCAGAGCCTTTATGGATCTGGATATCTCGGAAATTTCCTGCTGCCTGTTTTCGGACCTCGAAGATCCCTGCATTAACTGTAGATAGTCCACTATAACAAGGTCTATGTTATGCTGAGATTTTAAACGTCTGGCTTTCGCGCGAAGTTCCAAAACAGAAAGCCCTGCAGTATCGTCAATAAAAATCGGGGCTTCGGAAAGTTTACTCGCAGCCGTCGTCAATTTCGGCCAATCCGTCTGCGAAAGAAAACCCGTCCTGACTTTATGAGCATCTACTCTCGCGTGTGCGCACAGCATTCTCTGCACCAGCTGCTCTTTAGACATTTCCAGACTAAAAAGAGCGAGTCCTTTTTTCTCGACAAGGGCCACATGCTCCGCTATAGAGGTCATGAGCGCACTCTTCCCCATCGATGGCCTTCCGGCCAGGACTATCAAATCCGAGGGGTGCAGGCCCGCGGTAAGACTGTCGAAATCCACCAGCCCCGAGGCCACTCCCGTAACGTGGGCCTTTTTCTGGTAAAGAGAATCTATGGTTTCTATGCTGTCTTTGATTATCTCTTTTATAGGAGAGAAATTTGTGTCTATTTTTCTGCTGGATATCTCGAATATCCTGCTCTCGGCTTTATCTAATATACCCTCCACGTCTCTCTGAGCGTCATAACACTCCGAAATAATGTTCGTGGAGGTGGATATAAGATTACGCAATATACTTTTCTCTTTTACTATTCTCGCGTAATGGCCTATGTTAGCGGCTGTTGGGACAACCGTCGTGAGAGTGGTCACATAGCTTGCCCCTCCCACCCTATCCAGATCCTGCGTTCGTTTTAATTCCTCTATTAAGGTGACTATATCTACGGCTTTGTTTTCGCTGTATAGATTTAATATGGCGTTGAATATTATTTTATTTTTTTCGTTATAATAGCTGTCCTGCTCCAGATGCTCGATAGCTTCGGCTATGGCATATTCCTCGATAAGCATAGAACCCAAAACAGCCATTTCGGCTTCAAGATTCTGAGGAGGCATCTTCTCAAGATTAATATCGACTTTTTCCATATCCCCTGCCCTTTGTCGTCTGTGGCTATTTCTTAACCACCCACACTTTTACCTCACCGGTGACTTCCGGATGGATTTTTATCGATACGTGATAAACACCCAACTTTTTTATAGGTTCCTCTATGACTATTTTTCTTTTATCCAGGGAATACCCTTCCTGCTCAAGCGCTTCCGCTATATCCTGAGCGGTCACGCTTCCGAATATCTTGTCATCGTCACCGGCCTCTACAGAAACGGTACAGGATACCTGCGCCAATTTTTCCTTGAGCTCCTCGGCCTGAGCTTTTTCTTTTCCGAGTGCCAGTAATTTTTTCTTTTTAATGTCCTCTATATTTTTAAGGTTGGCATCGGTGGCGAGTCTTGCCAGGTTCCTGGGTAATAAAAAATTCCTGGCGAATCCGCTCTTTACGTCCATAACATCTCCCATGGATCCGACGTTTTTAACATCTTCTATCAATATAACTTTCATAATTATTCTCCTTGATTAATCCGCCGGGCTTTTTAGTCCGCCAACGCTCTGTGGCGGACATAAAATTTACTCATTTATATGATCAATCCGCCTGATTTGCTACTCTCCTTTATAGGGCAACAGCGCCATGTATCTTGCTCTTTTTACTGCCTTAGCGACTTCTCTTTGATGCCGGGCGCAGTTACCTGTAATCCTGTTCGGTAATATTTTCCCTTTTTCCGTAACGAATTTTCTCAGTTTTTGCACGTCTTTATAATTTATGGTCATTGATTTATCCGCGCAAAACCTGCAAATTTTTTTCTTAAATATTTTTTTCTTGTAGCTTTTCTTTTTTTTATCCTGTTTCCTGCCTCTTGTTACCACCATTTAATTCCTCCTTAATGAATCCCGCCGATTTCGTGGCGACCTGATACACCTCGTTAAAAAGGCGCGTCGTCTGTTTTGTATTCCATATCGCCCTCGTTGGAGCCGAATTCTTCTTTACCCGATTCCTGACTCTGGGTCGTATCGGACGAAGGCCTGCCTCCTAAAAACTGTACCCTGTCGGCTATTACGTCCAGGGAGCTCCTCTTCTGGCCCTCCTGCTCCCACGACCTGTATTGGAGTCGTCCCTCTATAAAAACAAGCCTACCTTTGTTCAGATATTGACTGCAGCTTTCCGCCTGTTTACCGAAAACCACTATTCTTACAAAACACACTTCGTCTTTTTTTTCACCCTGCTGAGTGACAAACCTCCTGTTAACCGCCAGCCCGAAAGTAGCTACCGGCGCTCCGCTCGGCACATATCTTAGCTCCGGGTCCCTGGTAAGATTACCCATTAAAAAAACTTTATTCAGACTCGCCATTAAATCCT
>CAZEGO010000038.1:6108-11329 GCA_964511955.1 uncultured Planctomycetia bacterium
TGACTATAATTATGTTCTGGTAATCATTGCCCTTAAAATAGCGTCATTTAGAGCAAAATTTCTTTTCAGTTTGGATACGGCGCTTGTTTCGGCATGAAAATTGATCAAATAATAAGCGCCCTCTTTACGTTTTTTTATCGGAAAAGTGAATTTTTGCTTGCCCCATTCTTTTACCTGGTCGGAAACGCCTTTATTTTTGCTTATTGCATCTTGTACCTGCGTCAGCGTTTTGTCCAGGGACTCCTTGTCCAGCTCCGGTCTTAAAATCACCATGGCCTCATAGCTGTTCATGTTTTATCCTCCTGATTAGTCCTTTGTTTGGTTTTTTTCATTATAATTATTCATGGCCGCGGCCATGCCTTCTTTGATCCAGCATTCGCACGCACCAGCACAGCGCTTTAGAATATCCGGTAAAATTTTTTGTTCTTTTTTGGTAAAAGTCTTCAGAACGTAATCCGCTAAATCGTCCGTTTCATGCTCGCCGCTTATGCCCACTCTTATCCTGGGAAACTGATTATTTCCCAGGCATTCTGTTATAGACCTTAGACCTTTATGGCCCGCGTCTCCTCCGCCGTTTCTTATCCTTATGTTTCCCAGATTTAAAGATATATCATCGCTTATTACAATGATATCATCAAGTTCTATTTTAAGCCAATTTGCCAGCGCGCGAACCGAATTTCCGGAAAGGTTCATATAGGTTTCCGGCATGCAAAGATAACAGCGCTCCTGCGCTATTAGCCCCTCTCCGGTAGTGGCCTTGAATCTGCGGCTGCTCCTGAGTCTTAAGCTGTGTATCTCGGAAATCTTACTTACCGCCATAAATCCTATATTGTGGCGGGTAAGGCTGTATCTATCACCGGGATTTCCCAGCCCCACGATAAGTTTCATCTTATCCTTGTTCTTTTTGTTCTTTCTGTACTTTGGGGCCCTCTTCGGTTTCCTCGGGTCCTTCCTCTTCCGTTTCTTTTTTCTCTCCTATCACCTCGGGTTCCTGAGCTCCTTCTCCGGCTGCTTCTTCGGGCGATGGTTCTTCCATCTTCTTGGCATGCTCGACATGGAAGACAGTCCCTTCGGGGTCGCCCAATATTTTCACGCCTTCCGGAAGGACAAAATCTTTTACATGCACGGAATCTCCGATTTTAAGATTAGCGACATCCACTTCTATCTTCTCGGGGATGTTAGTAGGAAGACATTCGAGATCTATCTCCCACAATACCTGTTCCAGAACCCCTTCTTCCTGCTTGACGCCTATGGCTTCGCCTTTTGAAACTACCGGCACTTTTACCTCGAGAGTCTCGGTAAGCGATATCTCTTGAAAATCTATGTGTATTAGCCGGTCCTTAACCGGGTCGCTTTGAATGTCTTTTAAAATAACCGTTCTTTCTTTATCTTTTTTGGCGCCTTCGACGGTAAGTTTTATAATAACGTTTTCTCCGGCTTCCGTGTGCAGAGCCTTGACCATCTCTTTTCTGTCCACCTTGATACTTAAGGCCTCATCGCCTTTTTTATACACTACTGCCGGAACTATACCTTCTTTTCGCATCTTATTGCTTATTTCCTTGCCTCTCCCTTCGCGTATACTCGCGTGTACGTCGACAAATTCCATGTTAAATCACTCTTCCTTTCTAATCAAATAAACAACTTACCGATTGTTCACTATGTATCCTTTTTATAGCCTCCGCCAGCAGAAGAGCTATAGACAGCACTTTTATTTTTTTATGTTTTTTACCGTCGTCCACGGGTATGGTGTTCATTACGAATAATTTTTTTATGGGAGAATCGTCTATCCTCTGCAGTGCTGGACCGGAAAGCACCGGGTGAGTAATCGCCGCATAAACATCTTTGGCCCCGGATTTTTTTATAGCGTTAGCGGCCTCTATCAACGAACCGGCGGTTGCCACGAGGTCGTCCACTATAAGTGCGTTTTTTCCTTTCACCTCTCCCAGTATATTCATAACTTCGATGTCCTCTCCCGACACTCTGCGCTTATCCACTATGGCAAGCGGCATGCTAAGCCTGTTCGCGTAAGCCCTGGCCATTTTTATGCCCCCCACGTCGGGAGAGACTACCACGAGGTTTTTTATCCTTAAATTTATAAAATAATCTACGAAAGTAGTAACCGCGTAGAGGTGATCCATGGGTATATCGAAAAACCCCTGTATCTGACCTGCATGGAGATCCATGGTCAATATCCTGTTGGCCCCGGCCGTGGTCAATAAATTAGCTACCAATTTCGCCGTTATTGGAACGCGCGGCTGGTCTTTCCTGTCCTGCCTCGCGTATCCGAAAAAAGGAAGAACAGCGGTTATCCTGGAAGCGGACGCCCTCTTTAAAGCGTCTATAAGAATCAGAAGCTCCATCAGGTTCCTGTTAGGCGGCGGACACGTGGATTGAACCACAAAAACATCCTTGCCTCTTACGTTTTCGTTGATTTTTACGCGTATCTCCCCCTCGCTGAAAGTGGTGACCAGAGCTTTTCCCAAAGGCATTTTCAGATGTCTCACTATCTGTTTAACAAGTTCGGGATTGGAATTGCCCGTAAAAATAGCAGCTGTTTTGTCCATTTGGCACTCCGTTAAATTGTTCGGCCGGATGTTTTACCGCGGCCGTTTTATTTTTTTTCTCAAAATTCTCGCGGGAATGCCGACTACAGTCTTTCCGGCCGGCACGTCTTTTCTTTTTGTAACTACGCTTCCCGCGCCCGTAACCGCTCCTTTGCCTATCTTGACAGGGGCCACTATTATTGTCCCGCTGCCTATAAACGAGTTATCCCGTATTATGGTTTTATTCTTTTTCCTGCCGTCGTAATTGGCTACTATTGTGCCGGCGCCTATATTGACATTATTACCTATGGAGGCGTCTCCGATATAGCACTGGTGGTTTATTTTTGTGTTATTGCCCACGGCGGAGCGCACCAGTTCCGCGAAATTTCGCACGGACACGTTATCCTTTAATACGGTACCCTCTCGCAGCCTGGCAAAAGGGCCTATCAAACAATTAGAACCTATTTTAACACCTTTCTCAATAAAAGTATAGGGGTATATTACGGTGTCTTTATCGATAAACGCCCCTTCCTCTATATATGTATTGGCCGGATCAATTATAGTGACTCCGCCATCGGCTATTTTTTCCATCAATCTGTGCCTCATTATCTTTTCGGCTTCGGCCAGGTCTTTTCGTGTATTTATCCCTATGAATTCCCGGGCATCCGACGTATCCACGGAATTCACGAACTCGCCCTTTTTTGATAATAATTCAATCACATCGGTCAGGTAATATTCCTTTTTTCTGTTGTCGGGCCTTATCCTGTCCAAAACATCGAATAAAATCTCTTTATCGAAACAATAAACACCTACGTTTATTTCTTCTATGACTTTTTCGTATATGGAAGCATCGAGTTCTTCTATGATTTTCGTTATCTTGTCGTTACCCGCTCTTAATATCCTCCCGTATCCGGTGGGATTTTTTAATTTAGCCGTCAAAAGAGTGCAGGCCGAGCTTGTCGAAACATGCATTTCGATTAATTTAGTTAAAGTATGGGGAGTAAGAAGCGGTACATCCCCGCAAACGATCAACACCGACTCAGCGGCTTTTTCTTTTAATAAGGTTTTTTTCGCCTTTGCGACCGCGTCTCCGGTCCCGAGCAATTTTTTCTGTTCAACACAATCCGCGCCATACAGCACCTTTCTGACCAAATCGGATTTATGTCCCACGACGACTATGGTTTTCCCGACGCCTATTTCCCTTAAGGTCTGCATTAAATAAAATATCATAGGTTTCCCGCATATAGGATGCAGGACTTTCGGAAGAGAGGACTTCATCCTGGTCCCCTCACCAGCCGCCAAAACTATGGCCGCTATTTTTTTCATATAAGCACCTTTGGGTTCTAATCCTAACTATAGATTCTTTTAAGCTTTTTCTAAGAGCTAAGAACCAAGAGCTATCTTGGCTGCCCGGCCAGGACTCGAACCTGGAAAACAAGATCCAAATTCTTGTGTGTTACCGATTACACTACCGGGCAAAAGTTTACTGTTGTGGTTTATTTTTTTCAGCCTCGTGCGCTTCCAAAACTTTTTTCTGTATATATTCCCTGCACTCCACCGTGATCGGGTGAGCTATATCCTTGTGCTCGGACTGCCTCGCGTCGTGCTGGGCCTCGGGTGTAGTCGGTTCCTGCGATTTCTGAGGCAGGTTAGAGCCACACTCATTACAATATTTACTGCGCACTTCATTTTTATGGTTACACTTCGGACAAGCCTCTTTCATTTTTCTGGACGGCATTGCCACAAAAAGCCCGCTTTTGCCCTCTATAACTTTAATATTCCTTACCACGAAAGCGTTATCTAAAGTTATAGTTGCATAGGCTCGAAGTTTGTTGTTCAATCCATCCTTGGGAAATATCCTGACCTCAGTTATTTCCATAGATGCCTCCTTTGTAAGTAGTTGCTAAAAAAGTATTTGCGTTTTTCCGGCTGACTCTGTTTATTGTTTCGAGCGCCCGATTTTCATCCTTAAATATCGAAAAAACCGACGGTCCGCTTCCGGACAGAAAAACAGCATCCGCTCCGGATTTATATAATAAATTTTTGCTTTTTTCGACAGCCTTAACATGTTTTCTCTGCACTCCATCGAATTTATTATAAACGTTTTCTTTTAAAGAAACAACATCTCCTCTTTTCAGCGAACCGATGATTTTTTTCAGAGATTTCGTACCTTTATTCCCTTCGGCTCTATCTACTTTGGCATACATAGCGGCGGTAGACACGGGCAGGCCCGAATTGACTATCACATGGATAAGACGGCTGCCTGCGTCCAGCGTCTCCAACACATCCCCGGCTTCCCTGCCGACGGCATATGAATGATCTGCCAAAAAAAAGGGGATGTCTTTGCCTAAAGACCGAGCTATAGAATATAAATCATCTTCTGACGCGCCAAGATCGAATTCCCGGTTTACCGAGCGCAAAACAGAAGCCGCGTCGCTTGAGCCACCCCCCAAACCTGCGGAGACCGGGATATTTTTTAATATATTAACGTCCAAATTCAATCTTCGTCCCGCAATCTCAAACAACCGCTCCAGGGCTTCGAACACTATATTCTGTCTGCCCGAAGGGCACTTTTCAGAGGGAATCGCATGCACGTTTAACCCCTTTGGAGCCTCTTTTATAACTATCTCGTCTTTTAAATCTATTTTTTCAAAGAGCGTCTCTACATTATGATATCC
>CAZEGO010000039.1:0-11035 GCA_964511955.1 uncultured Planctomycetia bacterium
AACGACCACAGGATCACCAAGATCGTTTTCATGGTCCCTATGCAGCCCAATAACACTTCGGATTACCTGGGGCAGAGATGGTGGGAAAATAAAGAACATGACTTTTTATGGCCTAAGGATTCGGCAAAGGCGTGCGGGATAGTGGACGAGCTTATTAAAATGAAAAAAGAAGGGGGTAAGATAAGCAACCAGGACTGCCAGATGGAAGCGTTTAAGAATTATCTGCGTTATCCCGGCCGGTTCGTAAAAAAATCTCCCTGCAATCTTGACAAGGCTGTCCATGTAAGCGCGGTGGGAGATATATTTATATGTTACGGATGGGAAAGAATAGGCGATATCAAAATGGATGATCTCGAGGAGAGATGGTACAGCGAACAGGCTTCCGAGGTGCGAAGCAAAGTTATATCCTGCGACAGAAATTGCCATTTCCTCCTCAACTGTTATTTCGAAGGCGATTACCCTTTTGAAGTCGAGGAGAAAGCACAGGAAAGCAAAGTGAAATGATGGCTCAGAAAAGAAGCACAAGCATAACTTTTGTCCAGCTGCCGCCGTGGGATATAACCATGCCTCCTCAGGGCATAGCGTGCCTGGCGGGTGTCGCCCGGGCAAAGGGCATAAAGGTTAAAATTATAGATTTTAATATCGAGCTCTATAAGGTGGCGTCGCCGGAGATGAGAAAGGCATGGGACGATAACGATTATTTCTATTGGCAGACAGATAAGATGAAAAAGGACCTGAAAAACAGGTTGCCTTGGATGCTCGGGAAGATATTGGAATGCGATACCGAATGGGTGGGTTTCTCCCTCAACGTCTCTTCTTTTCCTATATTTAAGGACATAGCCCCGGAACTTAAAAAAAGAGCCCATGACAAAAGAATAGTCATAGGGGGACCTTTTACCGCGTGGCGAAAATTCAGGAACAACCTGAATGAGATAAAGAACTTTATAGATTACATAGTGGTGGGAGAAGGCGAGCGCGCAATCCTCGGGATATTATCGCCCGACGGCGTGAATTCGGTTATCAGTACCGAAGGAGGTTTTGAGGCGTGGAAAGATAACGCCGGCGATTATTCAGTCTGCGTAAAAGGCCGGGGGGGCAACGATCCGGACGATATACCTTTTCCCAGTTATGACGGTTTTGATTTAGAGAGCTATAAGATACACGAACATATATCTCTGTTGGGGAGCAGGGGGTGCATAAGACAATGCAGTTTTTGCAGCGACAGCGTGATGTGGGGTAAACCCTGCCGCTTCAGAAGTACCGAAAGCGTCGTAAACGAGATAAAGAATTATATCGAGAAATACCATAAATGTATATTTTATTTTAACGATTTGATGCTCAATGCTTCTACAAAATTCGTGGAAGAACTGAGCGAGGCCCTGAGTTCGGAAGATTTCAGATTTTTTCAATATGAAAAAAGCGTGGTCAGTCAATGGCGCGGACAGATAGGCGTGAGAAAAAACATAAAGCCGGATTTGTTCAAAAAAATGCGCGAATCAGGATTTACGGTTACCTGTGTCGGGGTAGAGAGTTTTTCCGATAACGTGCTTCGACTCATGAATAAAGGCTATACCGCCCAAGACGCGGTGGATTTTCTGAGAAAGGGAAAGGAAGCCGGGGTGGAGATGCAGATAAACATGATTGTGGGCTTCCCCGGCGAGACAGAGGGCGACTTCAACGCTAACCTGAAGCACCTGGAAAAAGCCGCTCCTTACATTGATTACGTATGCAGTATAAGCACGTGCGGGACTCCGGTGGGTTCGCTGCTGGAAACGGATCCCGATAAATTCGACATAGACTTAAGCGATAATTTTATGTGGAAGACCAGAGACGGTAAAAATGATATCCATGTAAGGGTGGATCGGATGAAAAGACTGGTTCAGTTTTTGAAGGACAGGAAGATCCCCACTATGGGGGTCAGCGAAACCGATTCGATAGAAAGTTTTATTAAGGAATATAAGGAGCCTCAAAAAAAGTAAGGAGTTTTTTAAAATGGATATTTCCGAGAAAAAAAACGCGGCCGGGACAGACACGCACCTTTTAAAACCCGGTTTTTGCTGTTACGGCATAACCGACGATTGCATGCTGAGATGCAAGATGTGCGATAAATGGAAAGGGGATAAAATAGCCGATCCCTCGACGAACAGGCCTCCTACGCTTGAGGAGTGGAAAAGATGCACCGAATCACTCAGGCGGATGGTCGACGAGCATTTTATAATAGATGTGGGCGGAGGCGAAGCTCTCATGCATCCGGATACTCTGGATGTCGTGCGCCACAGCGTGGACCTGGGGTTTGATACGTCTATAGCGTCAAACGGATGGCTTATAAACGAGCAAATGGCTAAAAACATAGCCGGATCGGGACTGAAGATGATAAGTCTTTCCCTTGATAGTTATAAGCCCGGAGTGCACGATTATCTCAGGGGCGTGAAAGGCGTTTATCAGAGAGTTGTGGACGCCATAGAGTTATTGAGTAAACACTGTGGAAAGGATTTTTCCATTAACTTGTGTTGCGTGTTTTATGAAATCAATCAGGAAGACATACTTGATCTGGTAAGGTGGGCTAACGCTCATGATAAAATCACCGGTTCGATAAATTTTATGGCCTGTATGCAGCCTAACAATACGGATCCCAGGGACGACTGGTATATGAACGAATATAGTTTCCTGTGGCCTGAAAATCCCGAAAGGACCGCAGAGATTATAGAGGAAATAATAAGTCTGAAGAAAAACAAATGGAAGATCGGAAACCCCGTAAGCCAGTTGAGGGCTTTTCAGGCATACTACAGGGACCCAAAAAAGTTCGTCAAAAGGAAACAATGTAACTTGGACAGGGCAGTGCACGTTAGCGCGGTAGGGGATATTTTTTTATGTTACGGATGGGAGTGTCTCGGAAATATAAAACATCACGATCTTAAAGAGAGGTGGCTGTCCGACGATGCCTCAAAAGTGAGGGGAAAGGTAGCCGCCTGTAAGAATAACTGCCATTTTCTTCTTAATTGTTTTGACGAGTTCGACGACGATTTTACGGAGTGATTTCTCATGGACAGAAGTAAACCCACATACTGCTGCGTGGCTATTACCGAGAAATGTTTTATGCGCTGCCTTATCTGTCACAAATGGAAAGACGACCCGAGGAAAAAAGACCCTTGTGAGCCGGACCCGGCGCAATGGAAAAAATTCATAGATTCGTTGTGCGGGATGGTCGACGATTCTTTTCAGCTCAATTTCGCGGGCGGAGAGGCCCTGACACATGATAATACCATTCCTCTCGTGGAGTATGCCTCAAAAAAGGGAATAAGGACATTGCTTGCCAGCAACGGCTGGCTTATAGACGAGAACATGAGTAAGCGTTTAAGAGACGCCGGACTTTCGGCCGTCAGCCTTTCCCTCGACGGTGTTAAAGAAAAAACTCACGATTACATAAGAGGTACCGCCGGCGCTTACGAAAGGGTCATGAAAGCCGTAAGATTCCTTCACCGGAACGCGCCAAACACCGAAATACATCTATGCTCTCTTGTATCCGGGATAAACATGAGCGAGTTGGCGGACCTTGTCGTATGGGCGGACGCGAACGAGCCGATAGACGGCATTTTCTTTCAGGCGGTTACGCAGCCTTTTAACACTCCGATAGACGACGAATGGCATAAAAAGGAAGAGTACCGTTTTCTATGGCCCGAAAACCCGGAGGAAATACAGGATGTTATAGATTCGCTTATCGATCTTAAAAATAACGGTTCACGTACGCTGAACAATTCGGTCTCACAGTTAAAGGCGTTTAAGGCATATTTTAAAAATCCGCGTTCATTCTTAAAGAAAGACGTTACCTGTCATCTCGATGAGACGGCTATTAACGTAACTCCTACCGGTGATATATTTTTCTGTTTTTATATGGATCCCATAGGAAATATTAAAAAAAACGACATAGCCGCGGTTTGGAATTCCGATAAAAACGACGAGATAAGAAATAAAATTAAATCATGTAAACGCAACTGTCAGGCGGTCGTTAACTGTAATTACCGGGAGGACGAGATCAATATATGAGCACGATACAGGGCAAATTAAGGCAAATAGACGGCCTTACGGGAAAAAAGAACTATCCGGACGCGCTGAGCATGCTGCAGGATCTGATGGATAAAGGCTCCGGATGCAGTGAGGTTTATAACAGGGCGGGTTATATTTACGGAGAAACAGGCAGATTCGAGGAAGCCATCGATGTGTTTAAAAAAGTAGTGGCTCTCGAGCCCGATAATCCCGATCCTTACCATGAAGTTGCGAATATGTATAAAATGAAAGGGTGTTACGTAAAGGCCATGGATTATTATAAAAAGGCCCTTGTCATTAACCCCGACAGGCCGGTTTCGGTCGAAGGCGTTAATACATGCAGGATGAGGATAAAACTTTTAAAAGTGGATGAGTTTCTTGAGAAAGGCGAGACGGACGGAGCGCTCTCGGAGCTGGGCAGAATACTGAGCGAGGAAGGGCCGAATCTGGAGATATACGAAAAAATGGCTTATATACACGGACTGAAAGACCAATACGATAAAGCCACGGAGCTTTATAAAAAAGTGGTCAATATGAATCCCGGCCGGGAAGAGCCTTATCACGAATTGGGTAACATGTATAAGATGAAAGGACAATATAACGAAGCAATAAAGGAATTTCAGAAATCTTTAAGCATAAACCCGGACAGAGCCGTTTCGGTGAGCGGTATAGGTTTCTGCTATAAGAAAAAGAACGATAATAGAAGAGCGGTGAAATATTTCAAAAAAGCCATTGAACTGGACAGAAAAGAGACGGAATCTTATAAAAATTTACTGGATTTGTACGCCGAATCGCATGACAGAAAAGGTATAGACGAGATATACGGAAAGTTGAAAGATTTATCGCGGACGGACGACGACGTGAAAACCAAATATCTTTACGTTAAGGCCGTATTGTACAGGGATTACAGGAGCGCTCTGGAAAAAGGCGAAAATCTCAGGAGCGAAGTTGAAAAAATCTATTCAAGAGATTTACCGGGCACGCATTCCGGCGGGCAAAAGAAAGAAATTATAGATTTACTGATTAATGATTTCTCGCTGGAGGGAAGGCACCTCAGGACGACCGGCGGTGAAGCCGGAGCTATGCTTAAATATAACAGCATATTAAGCGTGGACCCGGAGAACGAAGAGGCTAAAAAGGGACTGTATTTTACGGAAAAATATCTTCATAAGACCGAGAGGCCTCATTTTTGCGCGATAAGCATTTCTTTCGGATGCATGCTCAAATGCAGGATGTGCAGGATATGGGAAAGCCAAGTTCGGGACGAGGAGCTGTCCCAGGATACGTGGAAGGGCATAATAGACGATCTGTCGGAATTTATGGATGAGAACAAGACCATGAATTTCGCGGGAGGAGAGCCTTTGCTGCGGAAAGACCTCGTAGAACTCATAAATTACTCCGGCAAAAAGGGTTTTAAGCCGGCTATCTGTACCAACGGATGGTTAATAGACGAGGATATGGCCAAACGGCTTGTCGATTCCGGACTTGATATCGTGGCCCTTTCCCTCGACAGCCTGGACGAGAGGACCCATGATTACATACGAGGCGTCGAAGGTTCGTACAGAAGAGCGAGAAACGCCGTAGATAACCTGGTAAAATATAACAAGGATAAAAAAATAAGAGTGCATATTCAGCCTATTATATCAGCCATAAACCTGCCCCATCTGATAGAACTGACTCACTGGGTACACGATCATCCGGGGCTCGGGGATATAACGTTTCTGGCTACCATACAGCCTCCTAACACGAACAGCGATTATCAGGAATGGTACAGAAAGGAAGAATTCGAAGAGCTCTGGCCGAAAGACATGGACCTCGTTAATTCCGTAATGGACGAATTATCGAGGCTTAAACTGTCCGATAAAGCCACTTCCTATAAAATAGGTAATCAGGTCTTTCAACTGCAGGCTTATAAGAGTTATTTCAGCGATCCCCTGAGCTTTTATAAAAAGAAAGTACAGTGTAACATAGGAGAACAGTTCGTAAACGTGCATATAAACGGAGACGTTAAGTTATGCCATTATTCGGACGTGGTTATAGGCAACCTCGCGAGACAAAGGATCTCCGAGTTCTGGGAATCCAAGGCGGCCAATAACATGAGAAAACAAATAAAGGTGTGCGAGAGAAAATGCCATCAGATACTAAACTGCATGAAGGACGAGAACCCTTATTTAAAATGAGAGAAAACGGAAGAATTTACGCTATTGCCGCGCTTTTATTGATTATTTGCGCGGGGACTTTTATAAGGTTGGGCGCGTTAGTCGTTTCCGATAACGCGTACAAAACGGATTCTCACGCAAGGATATTAAACGCCGCGGAATGGGCCGAAGAGCCGTATTTTTTTACCCCGGGCGAAAGGGACTGGCTCCCTCTGCATTTTTATATAATGGGAATATTGCTGTGGCTGACGGGAGATCCCGTGTTTATGCCCCGACTCGTAAGCCTTTTTTTCGGGCTTCTCTCTTTATGGGCCTTTTACCGCGCCGCGAATATCGTATTCGGCAGGGACGTGGCCGTTTATTCCCTGCTTATTTTCGCGTTTTACCCTCTCCATATAATGCTGAGCGTGGTTTCGCTGTCGGAAACCGTTTATCTGTTTTTTTTACTGTGTTTTATTTATTATTTTATAGCATATCTAAAAAAACTGAAATTAAAACATTATGTATTATCTATAGCGTGCCTGGTCCCCGCTTCCATGACAAGGTACGAGGCGTGGGTCTTTATATTCTGGGGACTGATACTGCTGTTTATTCAAAGAAGAAGAATAAACGATTTCCCCCTGAAAATATTTAATTTTTCCGTTATTACTTTAGGCTTTCCTATTGCGTGGCTTCTGCATTTCGAACAAAATCTATTCGCGGAAAAATACCGTATGATTACCAGAGATTTGCCGCGCATGTCTCAGCAATTTGCGGACTGGATAGTCAGGTTCGTATATTGGCCATGGGTTTTTTTCATGGGAACCGGGGTACTGTTTTTTGCTTTTTTTATTATAGGAGCTGTCCGTTCGTTGACGGATAAGAGATGTCATGCGAAATATCATGTTCTGGCTTTCGGGTTGATGATCTTATTTTTTATTGCGGGTACGACGGTCAAATTGATTTCCGCCGATTCCTGTTACAGTATTAATTTTGAGGTCCTGGCTCTGCCCGTAGCCGTTTACGGTATAAACAGGAGCTTGACGGACAGATTTTTAATCAGGAAAGCGGGCCTTTTCGCGATGGTATTTTTTACCGTCCTTACTTTTTTTAAGGAAAAACCGTCCGTAGATTTCAGACGCGAGAACAGCGAGCTGCTTAATCCGTTCCACGGTCTTTCGGGAATTCATTTTTTCGGAGATCTCCCGTCTTATGACTACTCGGTTCCTTTGGTGACGTCATACCTTATCCAAACGGCCGATAAGACAGACGTGATTTTACTGGATCAACAACAGCCGGAAACGTATCACGTATTTTTCTCTCTGAAAAAAAACGGGTATTCGGGAGCCAAAATGCTCTTTTATGATCTTTCCGAATATGGGCGCACAAAAGAAATCGAAAGCAGACTGGAGGAAATAAACCCGCTCTATATTGTTCATTACCGCGGTGAGGACGGTTCGGAAGACGGTTTTTTTAAAGACGATATTTTGACTGACGCGAATGACGTGTATCGCGAGTTATTGCGGGAAGGGTTGTTTGTGATATACAGACGGAAAACCGAATCCATATGAGTTATAAAATAATAAGAACGCCGGCTTTTTTGCAAAGGCACGAAAGATTATCCGCGGGCGTAAACACTTCGCTACTGGTTCCCCTCGCATTGGGGTCCATAACTTCGTACCTCAGAAGAAACGGCGTTTCTATAGCGCAGGACGACCTGAATATAAAAGTGCATCATGATAATGTTTTTTCGTGGGAAGAGTCGCAAAAAGTCGATGACTCTGTCTTCCTGGATGAGAAGAGGATCGTCAAATATTTGGGCGGCAGCAGGGATTCGGATGTCGACAGGGAAGTCGGTAAGCTGATCTCCAAGACCGACTTCAAAGGCCTAAAAGCGGTGCTTTTTTCGATACCGGACAACAGAAACTCCAGCCATATTTTAATGGCGTTATGCCTGGCCAGACACCTGAAGAAGACGGTGAATCCCGTGATAATGGTAGGGGGGATATTTTATTCCATAGATTCTCTCGGGCACGGGTACAGCGACCGGGATATAGACATAAAAGTCATGGGCCCGGGGGAGAAGATAGCCTGCGAGGTGCTTAAGGAGCTCGCGGGAAAAGGGAGATATGAAAGTTGTCCGGACGGTAAGACTCTATACGGCGATTACCATAGCCTTGCAGAACCGGACTTCGACGGGTTACCTTTAGAGTTATATAAATATAGGTGCCCTAACGGCGACTACTCGTTTTACCCCGAAGGTATTTCCGGTATAATGAAAAATTTTGATTCTTCGGGGGTCAGGGTTTTTCCCGTAAAATTCATCAGGGGCTGCCCTTTTCGGTGCATATTCTGCACTTCATCCGGGGACAACAGAATAGCCGCCGTCCCGGTGCCGGAGGCAGTTGATTATCTCGAGAATATGCGCGATAAATACGGAGCGCGAAATTTTTTCTTTGTCAGCGATACGATTAATTTCTCGAACGGATACATAAAGAGATTGTGCGACGAAATCATAAAAAGGAAACTGGGCATTCAGTGGGTCGACTGCGCAAGAGTCAACAAGATGACCAAAGAGCTTCTGTTTAAAATGCGCGAAGCCGGCTGTGTCCGGCTCGTTTACGGCATGGAAACGGCGAGCCAGAAATTGCTGGATTATATACAAAAGAACATAGATCTTGAGGAAATGAGCAGAGTGATAAGGTGGACCCACGAGGCCGGTATATGGTGCGGAGTCGAGGTAATCAGCGGATTGCCATATGAAAACGACGATGATGTGCGCGCGACCATTGATTTTATCAAAAAGCACGACGGGTTCATAGACCGAGTCTACATAGAACCATTTACGGTCAGGGACTGGAGTCAACTTTTACTGTATCCGGATAAATTCGGCATAAAAAACATAAGGCGGGTGGATACTTACGCTAAGGACCGGAACGAGACAAAGACGGCCCTGGACAGGTACTTCGTGAAATACGGCTTTGACGAAAAAGACGGTCTCGACTGGGAAAGAAAAAAAGAGCAGATCGGTAAAGCGTTTGAGATCACGGAGCATTGCCTGGACCAGAAACAGTTTCCGCATTACGAGGAAGAGCATTTCCTGTTTTATTTGTATTCTCTTTTAGGCGATAAAAGGAAAGTCAGGGAAGTCTATCATAAAGCGCGTAAAAGACGTTTTGATTACATCAACGGGAGGGATTTTTAATGGGAGCGGATTTCGGGAAAAAATTGGAAGAGTTGCTGCCTTTGTCCGATAAAAAGACAGGAAGGGACAGTTGTGTATTCGCGGAGTACGATGAGCTTCACGACAGGATATCGGGGAATGAAGGCGATTTTCATCGCATGGAACAGCTTATAAGGAAAGAAGATACGGTGAAGATAGGAGTATCAAGGTATAATTTTTATTGTCTCGATAAAATATTAAAGCACGTCGCTTCCCTTAAAGGGATGATCATACATAGAGAGCTCCCGGAAATGGAGATTTTTCCGGTACCCGAGTTATATGACAGGTTCCTGAATTACGTGAAAACCTTACAAGAGACAGGTTCTTCCGTGGGTGTCGAGCTTATCCTGTTTGACGGAAAGGTAGGCGAAATACTGGAGAAGATATCTGTATACGCCGGAGACAACGTCTGTCCGCATAAGGAACTGGTGAGGTTCCTGGGCATTATAAGCGAGGAAGTCTTTGTCGGGCCCCAAACCATAGTGTTTGACCCTTACCATCGCTGTAACGCCAACTGCATGCATTGCTGGGTACATACACCGTCCGTAAAACACCCTCAGGAATTCCTGGACAGAAAATTCGATTTTGACATATTTAAGGGAATTATCGACGATGCCGCGGACATGCAGGTAGACGGTATAATACTCCAGGGAGACGGGGAGCCCTTGATCTACGATAAGTTTCGTCCTATGCTGAGGTATGCCAGCCGGAAAGGTCTGGGCATACTTTTTTTTACCAACGGTATTATGCTTAACGAAGAAACGGCGCGCGAGGTGATAGACCTGGGAGTGAACGAGATATACTGCAGCTTCCCGGCGGGCAGCGCTAAAGTTTATCACGAAATATGCACCAATCAGCCTGAGGAGACCTTTTATACCATTACTGAAAATATGCGTAAACTCATGGAAATAAGAAGGACTCAGGGCAAGCAAAAACCACGGCTTATAGCAACCCATGTAATACACAACATGAATTACGATAACCTGATAGATATGGCCCTTAACGATGTAAAGATTAATCCCGACGCGGTAAGGTATTACCTTATACGGCTGGATGTCATGAATAAATTCCTCCAGCTGAAACCGGAGCACGTGGAAGAGATAAGAAAACAGGTGCCGAAAATAGCCGATATATTACACAAAAACGGGATAGAGTTCGTGGATAATTTTGAGTTTCAATTGGGTAATTACGACGATAAGACGGGAGCGTGGTCCAACAAGTTTTTCCTTAAACACGGATGTACTATAGGGTGGTATTTTAACCTTATACCGGCTAAATACGATATGAGTTTCTGCTGTCATCTGAGGACGGTCGGATATGTGGATAAGAAATCATATAAGGACATCTGGTATTCAAGGGAATACAAGAGGTGGAGAAGGCAGGCTAAATATCTGAAAGACAACGTTAACGCCGAATTCCTTAACGGACAGATAATGTACGACGAACATTGCGACCACTGCGATAATCACCAGACTATCCTGAAGACATTGGCGAGTTTGAAAGAGTTGGGTTTGTACGAATATATATGATACAGATAAGAGATAATATTTTTGTAAAAGTGTATAATAATAAAAAGTGGACCCTTTTTTTTCTGACTTTATGGTCATCGTCCAGTTCTGTTTCCATTAAA
>CAZEGO010000040.1:0-10864 GCA_964511955.1 uncultured Planctomycetia bacterium
TTGTCTTTTTTAAAGGGAGAGTTGGTTGTTTTTGACGGTCATGTAAGGGGCGTGGAGCTTCTCAGGCTGATAGCGGAATTTTTAAGCGTCGAATCCTTAAAGGATATATATTTTAAGAGGTTTTCCTCGAAGTTCGCTTTTTCGACGTTAAATAAAAAACTGGAGCTGGAAGATTTGGCGCTAAGAGGCGAAGATGTATATATGGACGCCGATCTCACTGTGAGCGAAAACGAAAAAGTAAAAGGCAACGTGCTGGTAAGACTTTCGACGGCGATACTCAAAGAGTCTTTTAAGTTGAGGCTACTTTTCTTTCTTACGGGGGAAAGATTGCCGTACGCGGATTTCGAGTTCAAGGTCGGTGGGTTCCTGGGCAGTCCGAGAATAAAATGGCTGGATACCAAATTCAGGCAGAACGTGATGAACTATCTTCCGGAAAAAGGGCAAAAAGCCATGGAGAAAAAGCTGGAAGAAGCAATCACACCGCTGATTAAGTAATCTGGGGGACGTGTACCGAAGGGACACACCTAAATTGGGAGGTGTGTCCCTTCGGTACACGTCCCCCAATAGAGTTTTATCATAGGGCGTATAAATGCGCCCTATGTTTATTTTTGGCCGATTGACTGTATCTGCGGGGTTTGGTATTATAATGGTCTATTATGGATAAAAGTTTTTATGATGTAATAGTCGTGGGCGGCGGACATGCGGGGATAGAGGCTTGTCTTGTTTCCGCCAGGATGGGTAAAAAGACATTACTTATCGAGCTGAACACAGACAAAATAGGCTATATGTCCTGTAATCCTGCCATCGGCGGTATAGGCAAAGGCCAGCTCGTTAAGGAGCTTGACGCGCTTGGTGGGGAAATGGCGAAAGCCGCGGATTACGCAGGGATACAGTTCCGTATTTTAAACAGGAGCAAAGGCCCCGCCGTATGGTCGTCCAGGGCGCAGATAGACAGGGCTTTTTATATAGAATACATGAGAAAATGTCTTAAAAAGGTCGGGAATCTTAAGATACTGCAAGGTTCGGTCAACGGTCTCCTTGCACGGGAAAATACAGTTTACGGCGTGAAACTCGAAGACGGTAAAAAGATAAGAGCAAAAGCGGTAATACTCACACCGGGGACTTTTTTGAACGGAGTAATACATATAGGGTTGAAGCACTTTGCGGGAGGCAGGTTGGACGATCCCGCGTCATCCGGTATTTCGGCCGATTTAAATTCTCTGGGATTCGAGATATCGAGGTTAAAAACAGGAACCACCGCGCGTCTTGACATGAGGAGTCTCAGTCTGTCGAAAATGAAAAGACAGGCGGGAGACAGACCCCCCATACCGTTTTCTTTCTCTACAGAAACAATATCAAGGAAACAAATCCCCTGCTATATTACTTATACCAATAAAAAAACCCACAACATTATAAAAAAAGGATTGAAATATTCGCCTCTGTATACGGGAAAGATAAAATCCACAGGAGTCCGTTACTGCCCTTCCATAGAGGATAAAATAGTAAAATTCAGCGACCGCGACCGTCATCAGATATTTGTCGAGCCGGAAGGTCTCAAAACCACGCAATGTTATCCCAACGGTTTATCCACAAGTTTGCCTGTCGACGTACAGTTGAAGATGATAAGAAGCGTTCCCGGACTGGAGAGAGCAGAGATGCTGATACCCGGATACGGGATAGAGTATGATTTTGTCCCGCCTACTCAGCTTAAATCTACGCTTGAGACAAAATCCGTCCGGAATCTCTATCACGCCGGACAGATAAACGGTACAACCGGATACGAGGAAGCAGCCGCGCAGGGTTTTATGGCGGGCGTAAACGCTGTCCTTAAACTGAACGGCGCCCAGCCTTTTATCCTGGACCGTTCTCAGGCATATATCGGAGTGCTCATAGACGACCTGGTGACGAAAGGCACGAACGAGCCGTACAGGATGTTCACCTCCCGGGTAGAGTGCAGACTCTTAATACGCGAGGATAACGCGGATTTAAGGCTGACGGAGATAGCTTATCGGCTCGGAACGACATCCAGAAAAAATTACGGCAAAATGCTTTCAAAGAAAAAAAATATTAAAAAACAGGAAAAACTTCTTAAAGGAATAAAAATACATCCTTCAAAGAAAACAAATAGTATTTTAAAAAAATTAAATACATCGCCTCTTCATGGGGCCATAGCCGCTTATGAGTTGCTTAAACGGCCACAGGTAGATTTTAATGTTTTGCGGCAATTGGGCGTAGATATAAAAACAAGCCGGGAAGAAGCGGTAAAACAGGTGGAAATAGGAATAAAATACAAAGGGTTTATAGACAGGCAGAAAAAAGAAATAGAGAATTTTAAAAAAATAGAGAGAATAAAAATCCCGAGAGACTTTAAATACGGCAAAATACCCGGCCTTTCGAAAGAAATAATGGAAAAGCTCACCGCCGCCGGACCCATAAACCTTGGCCAGGCATCCAGGATTTCAGGGGTAACGCCCGTGGCTGTATCGGTCTTGATGGTATGGCTAAGGAAACAATATAAGTAGTTATTTTTTGATGTCATCCCCGCGAAATCGGGAATCTAGTATTTGTAATAAAGATGATATAGATCCCCGCTTTCGCGAGGATGACAAAAGTATAAGAATTAAATATTTAATTCTTATACTTTTGTAATTTTTTAGATGAAATTTTCGGTGATTTGGGGTATTCTATTTTTGTCTACCTAAAAGGAGATACAAATGAATAGAAAAACAGTCGTAGTATTGGACTTCGGTTCACAGTATAATCAGCTTATTGCCAGAAGAGTCAGAGAATGCAATGTTTATTGTGTGCTCATTCCTTATAACACCCCAATATCCAAAATAAAAGAAACAAATCCCTCAGCTATTATACTTTCGGGAGGACCTTCCAGCGTGAGCAAAAAAGGATCGCCGAACTGTGACAGGAAGGTATTTGACCTGGGAGTACCTGTTTTAGGAATTTGTTACGGTATGCAGCTAATGGGTTATCTTCTCGGGGGCAGAGTGAAGGCCGTCAAAAAGAGAGAGTACGGCCATGCCGAGATTTTCATCGATAAGAAAGATGTGTTCTTTATGAAATGGGGAAAGAAAGAAAAAGTTTGGATGAGTCACGGCGACCAGGTAACCAAACTTCCGAAAGGGTTCAAGAGACTGGCCCATACAAAAAACAGCAAAGTCGCTTGCATATATAATCCCGCCAGAAAATTCTACGGAGTTCAGTTTCACCCGGAGGTCATACATACTCCGAAAGGCATGATAGTTTTTAAGAATTTCTTATATAAAATAGCCGGCCTGAGTCCGGACTGGACCATGAGATCCTTCGTAAAGGAAGAGATAAGTATCATAAGAAAAAAAGTAGGCAAAGAAAAAGTCATACTGGGTCTCAGCGGCGGAGTGGATTCTTCGGTCACCGCGGTGCTTTTAAACAAGGCTATAGGTAAAAAACTTCACTGCATATTCGTAGACAACGGCCTTTTAAGAAAAGACGAGAGAAAAAATGTGGTCAGGATGTTCAGGGATCATTTTCACATGAATCTCCATGTAGTCGACGCGGAAAAAAGATTCCTTAGGGTACTCAAGGGAGTTACCGATCCCGAGAAAAAAAGAAAAATCATAGGAAGGGAATTCATAAAGGTTTTTGAGGACGAGGCCGGAAAAATAGGTAAGTCAAGATTTCTTGCTCAGGGCACTTTATATCCCGACGTCATAGAAAGCGTTTCCGCTAAGGGCGGGCCGTCGGCGACTATTAAGACTCATCACAATGTCGGGGGTCTTCCGGAGAAAATGGGATTCGAGCTTATAGAACCCCTGAAAGACCTTTTTAAGGACGAGGTAAGAAGGCTCGGAAAAGAACTTAAGCTCAGTCATAAGATGGTATGGAGACAGCCATTTCCGGGGCCCGGGCTTGCCGTCCGCATAATAGGAGACATTACCAAAGAGCGCTTGAATATACTTAAAGAAGCAGACGCGATTGTACAGGAAGAAATCGAGAAATTCAAAGGCTATAACGGGATATGGCAGTCTTTCGCCGTCCTTTTGCCCGTAAAAAGCGTGGGCGTGATGGGGGACGAGAGGACGTATGAAAACGTGGCTGCTATTCGTATAGTTACAAGCCAGGACGCGATGACGGCCGATTGGGCCAAGGTACCTTACAATATATTGGGCAGGATGTCCAACAGGATTATAAACGAAGTCAAGGGGATAAACAGGGTGGTTTACGATATCAGCTCCAAGCCGCCATCTACTATTGAGTGGGAGTAGTTTCAGGGACAAAGGATATGGGACAAGAGACAAGGCTAAAAGACAAATGCGGAGTGTTCGGGGTTTTTGGGCATAAGGACGCGGCGCGGCTTACTTATCTGGGTCTTTACGCTTTGCAGCATCGGGGCCAGGAATCGGCCGGTATAGTGACGTCCGACAGAAGGCTTATAAGGGAGCACAAAGGCCTGGGACTTGTATCGGAAGTGTTTGACGAAGAAAAGGTCTCCTCGCTATCCGGTAACATAGCCATAGGGCATGTACGCTATTCCACCACGGGTTCGACAAGTATTAAAAACACACAGCCTTTTCTGGTCAAGACTCTCGCGGGTCATATTGCCGTGGCGCATAACGGTAATCTTACGAATTCACTTTCCCTCAGAAAGAAATACGAGAAAAAAGGAGCTATATTTCAGACTGCCATGGATAGTGAAATAGCCGTACACGCCATAGCGCACTCTACCAAAAAAAGTTTAAAAGAAAAAGTAATAAACGGCATCTCGGAATTAAAAGGCGCTTTTTCCATGGTTTTAATGCTTGAGAACGCTGTAATTGCGGCCAGGGATCCGCGCGGTTTCAGGCCGCTTTCAGTCGGAAAACTTGACGGGAGTTATGTAGTGGCTTCCGAGACATGCGCTTTCGACCTTATAAAAGCCGATTACGTAAGGGATGTGGAGCCAGGAGAGATAGTTTTTATCACAAACAATGGGCTCAAATCTTATCGCGTAAAAGAAGCGGCGAAAAAAGAATCTTTCTGCATCTTCGAGTATATTTATTTCGCCCGTCCGGATTCGGACATATTTTATGGTAATAACGTTCATCTGTCCCGAAAAAAAATGGGTATTCAATTAGCCAAAGAAGCGCCCTGCGACGCGGATATAGTAATCCCTATTCCGGACTCGGGAAATTCCGCAGCTCTGGGATACGCCGAAGAATCGGGGCTTCCTTTCGAAATGGGCATGGTAAGGAATCATTATATAGGCAGGACCTTTATCCAGCCCAGGCAGTTCATAAGGGATTTAGGAGTCAAGGTTAAGCTTAACCCGCTAAAAGACATAGTAAAAAACAAAAGGATAGTAGTTATAGAAGATTCCATAGTAAGGGGTACTACATCAAAGGGCCGAATAAGGACTTTAAGGGAAGCTGGGGCGAAGGAAATACATATGAGGGTGTGCTGCCCTCCGCACGTTTCGCCCTGTTACTATGGGATAGATTTCCCCACCAGGGAAGAGCTTATAGCCTCTTCGCATACCGTAGAGGAAATAAGGAAATATATAGGCCTGGACAGTCTCGCTTATCTTAGTCTCGAGGGTCTTTATAAGGCGATGCCTCTCCACAAAAATAAATTCTGCGTCTGTTGTTTTACGGGAAAGTACAGTCTCCCTCCGGAAAAAAACTCAAATAAATTCCGCCTCGAGAACCAGTTAAATTTATTTAATAAATAAAGAAAGAAGCAATTTGCACACTTTAGGTATTACCTGAAGTGTGCAAATTAATGTAGCATGGATTGAATTATCTGCGCGGCTCTTTGACATGCTCCGGGAGAGCCGAGTTTTTGTTTTAGCTCCCTTAGGTCTTTTTTGATCCCGTCCCGTAGTTTTCTATCCTTTAGTATTTTTAAGGCTTCTTCGGCTAAATTGGAATATGTTAGCCCGAACTGGACAAGCTCGGGAACTATTTTTTTCTCGGCCACCACATTGACGAGGCCTATGTTGGGTATTTTTATCAGATTTTTCGCCAACAGCCATGTGACTATAGAAGTCTTATAAATGACTATCATGGGTTTTTCCATTATCGCAGTTTCGAGAGTGGCGCTTCCGGAGGAGACTATCACAAGATCCGCCGCATCCATGATTTCATAAGGCTGATTTTCCAGGGAATGAGGTTTTATCGCGCTTTTTCTTATTGTTCTGTTGTATGTTTTTTTCCCCAGCTCTTTTCTTCTCGACAGTATAAATTCAGATTTCGGAAGATATGTTTTTATCATTTCGCATGCTTTCAGCATTACGGGTAAATGCCTTTCCACTTCTTTGGCGCGTGAACCCGGGAGAAGCGCGACTTTCACGGTATTATGCCTGGCGTGGAGATGCTTGAGAGTAGTCTCTCTTTTTTGGGAAGATTTAACTATTTCCAGGAAGGGGTGACCTACGAAGCTTACTTTTACTCCAGCGCTCCTGTAAAGTTTTTCCTCAAACCCGAATATCACTATCATTTTATCCACGTATTTTTTAATTTCCTCTATTCTTTCCTGTCCCCACGCCCATATCTGCGGACTGATATAATATATCACGGGTATATTCTTAGATTTGGCGACTTTAGCGAAACGCATATTGAATCCCGGATAGTCTACCAGTATTACTGCGTCCGGTTTTTTAGTGTCAAGAATCGATACCAGGCTGTTAAATATAGCCTTAAAGGTCCCAATGTGTTTTATAACCTCTAAAAAACCGACCACGGCTAAGTCCACCATATTATAGATTATTTTTACGCCGGCCTCTTTCATGTTCTTACCGCCGAGACCGAATATTTCGAGATGGGGGTTTAAACTTTTTAGGGATTTTACAAGATGAGATGCCTGGAGATCGCCGGAAGCTTCACCGGCTATTATAAGGATTTTTTTCTTTTTCATTTTTTAGCGACAAGCGATAAGGGACCTGCCTACCGGCAGGCAGGCATGAGACAAGAGATAAGAAAAAAATTCCTTCCCTCTCATTTAACCCTTATTTTTTTTATTATTTTGTGTGCTACGTTAAGAGCGTTGTACGCTTCTACGCCCGTGACAATGGGTTTTTTCTTTTTTATTATGCAGTCCACGAATGCTTTCAGTTCTTTTTCCAATGACGCGCCTTTTTTGATATCTATTTTATTCGATATGATTTTTTTGCCTGTTTTCCGCGAGACCGTTGCCTCCTGTTTGACGTAATCCAGCGAGATATAACAGTCTTTCTGAAATATCCTGATTTTGCGCAGTGAATCGCTGGTCACGCGGCTTGCCGTGAGATCGCATACGGCACCGTTGACGAATCTTATGCGCGCGTTGGCTATGTCTTCGTGTCGAGTGAGTATCTTTACTCCTATAGCCTGGATGTCCTTTATTTTAGATTTTACGAGACCCAGAACAATATCTATATCATGTATCATAAGATCCAGAACCACCCCCACGTCTTTTACTCTGGGTGTAAAAGGGCCCAGCCTGTGGACTTCTATAAATTTAGGCTTAGGTACCAGTTTGCTTACGGCCTGTATGGCCGAGTTAAATCGCTCCACATGGCCTACCTGTATGGTAACTCTGTTTTTCTTGGCTATGTTGATCAGCTCCCTGGCTTCGCGAAGTGTTTTGGTGAAGGGTTTTTCTACGAATACGTGTATGCCTTTTTGCAGGAAAAATCTGGCTATTTTATAATGGAGGTAAGTAGGCGTTACTATACTTACGGCGTCCAGATCATGTTTTCCGAGTGTTTTATAATCGGTACACCAGTTAACGCCGAGCTTTTCTCCCGTAGAACTGGCAAAGCTTTTGTCCACGTCACATACGGATAGGAGCCTGGCGTTTTTTAGCTTGGAATATATAGAGGCATGGAGCGAACCTAACTTGCCAAGACCGACGACAGCTATGCGCAATTTTTTCATATCTATAATAATAACAAAGACCTCGACAGATGTCAACGAGTGTGATAGTATTAGAAAATATGAAAGAATATATACGTTTTTTGCAGTTTGTCAGGCCCCATGTATGGGTAATGATAGCGGCTGTCCTGTGTATGCTTGTAGGTTCCGCTATGGGCGGAGTATCCCTGGGTATGATTATACCCATAGTGGATAACATATTGGCCGGAAAAGATATATTGCTGCCCGAAGACCAAAATACCCCTCAGTTCATCATAAGCTTAGTCGAAAATATCAATAACCTGAACAAAGTGACCCTTCTTAACTGGATGATACTGGCCATAGCTTTTATATTCCTTTTAAAGGAAGCCGCTCTTTTTTTTCAGACGTATTTCATGAACAAACTGGGACAGTCTATTTTCCGAGACGTCAAAAATGTGATATATAAAAAGCTTACCGAATTATCGGCTGATTTTTATTCCAACACCCAGATCGGGGAGCTTGTATCCAGGATAACATTCGACGTGAGTATTATTATAAATTCGGTCACCGAGGGCCTGACCGACTTATTATTCCAACCCATCCAGCTTATCGTCTATCTTGTTATTTTAATAGGCATAAAGATGTATTTTTCTATTTCCTGGTTGCTTATAGCTGTTATTCTGGTGATATTCCCGTTGGTTACCTATCCTGTTATAAGAATAGGAAAAAAACTAAGGAAAATAAGCAACACTATGCAGGAAAGCATGGCCGACATACATTCTCAGCTGTTCGAGACCATATATGGTATAGGTATAATAAAATCTTTCCTGGGTGAAGAGTATCAGATCAAGAAATTCAGGGATTATAACCAGCGGTTTTTCAGTATGATGATGAAGTCGGTAAAAAGGATGGCGGGTATAAGCCCGATAGGCGAATTCGTGGGAGTCCTTTGTATGGCCATAGTGCTTTGGATGGGCGGAAAGGATGTAGTGGAGGGAAGATTAAGCGCGGGTGCGTTTATAGCTTTTCTGGCCGCGCTTCTTTCCCTTATCAAGCCTTTCAAAAGACTCAGCAGGCTTTACGGAATTAACCTCAAAGCCATGGCCGCGATATCCAGGGTATTTAAGATTTTGAATATCGAACCTTCCGTAAAAGAAAAAGAAGGGGCGGTTGATTTCGAGGGCCTAAAAGACACTATAGAATTCAGGAACGTTTCTTTCTCGTACTCTTCCGATAAGCCGGTGCTTGAAGATATAACTATAAGGCTTAAAAAAGGTGAAGTGTTGGCTATAGTAGGACTCAGCGGGGCGGGAAAAAGCACGCTCATAAATCTTCTGCCGCGTTTTTACGACCCTCGGCAAGGAGGAGTTTTTATAGACGGTATAAACATCGAGGATTTAAAAATACCATCTTTGAGAGAGCAAATAGGCATAGTAACCCAGGAAACTATATTGTTTAATGATACCATAAAAAATAATATAGCCTTCGGCTGCCCAAAGGCTAAAGAGGAAGACGTGATTAAAGCCGCCAGAGCTGCGAATGCCCATGATTTTATAATAAAGATGCCGGAAGGATATGATTCTTTTATAGGTGACAGGGGGCTTAAGCTTTCGGGCGGGGAGAAGCAAAGGATAGCGATAGCAAGGGCGCTTTTTAAAGATCCGCCCATACTTATACTGGACGAGGCCACCAGCCAGCTCGACACGGAATCCGAAAGGCTTGTTCAGGAGGCTATAGACAGGCTTATGGAACATCGGACCGTACTGGTTATCGCGCACAGGCTGTCTACCATAGAACATGCGGATAATATCGTTGTGCTCGAGAACGGTAGAATGATAGAATCCGGGAACCATAAAGAATTAATAGAAGCCTCGGGCACCTACAGGCGTCTCTACGAGCTTCAATTTACCAATCTGGAAGATTTAAGTAAATAAAACCGACTCTTTTTTGTCATTCCCGCTTCTTTTTTCTGTCCTTCCGGCGAAAGCAGGAATCCATATCTGGATTCCTGCTTACCTGCCGGCAAGTAGGGCGAGCGAGTTTTTACGGGTACGGCAATCGGGTCAAAAAAAGCTCTTGCAAAGAAAAGTCCTTATGTTATAATATAACGCCTATAACAAGGCAGAAGTCTGCCGATTTTTTAAAGGCATTAATTTAAAGTCCGTCGCTACGTGCGTCGGGATTCATTAAGGAGGAATTAAATAGTGGATACGGAACTTATTAAGCAATTATTGGAAGCCGGGTCTCATTTCGGTCACAACAGGAGCCGGTGGAACCCTAAAATGGGAAGATTTATTTTTGGCGAACGCAGTAAGATTTACATAATAGATCTCGAAAAAACCGTGGAATGTATTAATAAAGCCAGGGAATTCGCAAAAGAAGTGGCTTCGAAAGGAAAATCTGTCCTGTTCGTCGGCACTAAGAAGCAGGCCCAGGACATAATCTTGGAAGCGGCCGAATCCTCGGGCATGTTTTTCGTGAAAGACAGATGGCTGGGGGGCACTCTTACGAATTTTAAAACTATCCGTAACAGCATCAAAAGGCTTAAAGACATAGAGAGAATGCGCGAAGATGGCACTTTCGAGGCCATTACCAAAAAAGAAAGAGCCATACTCACCAAGGAAGAGGAGAAGCTCAGGAGAAACCTTCAGGGTATAGTCGAAATGAAAAGAATGCCCGGCGCGGTATTTGTAGTGGACGCGAAAAAAGAGGATATAGCGGTGAAGGAAGCTAAGAAACTGGGCATTCCTATTATAGCCATAGTTGACACCAACGCCGACCCAGATATAATAGACTACCCCATACCGGCCAACGACGACGCGATGCGTTCCATTAAATTGATAACTAACTTGATAAACGACAGCATAGTCGAAGGCAAAAGAATGTGCGAAGAAGCCGCCGAAGAAAAAGCTCGGGAAGAAGAGGAAGAAGGCGGTAAGGATAAATCAGAGGATCTGGAGGAAGACGTAGATGCTTCCGATCTGGAAGAAAAAGAGGAAAAAGTTAAAGTCCCGAAGAAAAAA
>CAZEGO010000041.1:0-10838 GCA_964511955.1 uncultured Planctomycetia bacterium
GTCGACGGCCATGCGGATGGCGGCCATGCCGGTCCGCTTGCCCGTGCGGGTCTGAAGCATGTAGAGCTTGCCCGCCTGTATAATAAACTCGACATCCTGCATATCCTTGTAATGCTTCTCCAGCTTGTTACGTATGCTATCAAGCTCTTTATAGACTTTGGGCATTTCTTTTTTGAGGTCACTTATGGGCTCGGGTGTCCTTATTCCGGCGACTACATCCTCGCCCTGGGCATTTATCAGGAACTCCCCGAAGAATTTCTTTTCTCCGGTGGATGGGTTACGGGTAAAAGCAACTCCCGTGCCCGATGTATTACCCATATTACCGAAAACCATGGCCTGTACGTTAACGGCCGTGCCCATAAGCCCGGTAATCCTGTTTATCCTTCTGTACACAACGGCCCTTTCGGTATTCCACGAACCGAACACCGCGTGTACCGCGGCCATGAGCTGTTCTTTGGCGCTGTTCGGAAAAGGTTTTTTGACGTATTTTTTATATACTTTTTTATACTCTCCCACCAGTTCTTTTAATTGCCCGGCGGTCAGGTCTTTGTCGAACTTTACGCCGTATTTTTTCTTCAGCGCTTTCAGCTTTTCCTCGAAATATTCGTGGTTAACATTCATCACGACGTCGCCGAACATATCGATAAAACGCCTGTAAGCGTCCCACGCCAACCTCTCGTTATTTGTCTTTTTAGCCAGGCCCAGCACACTCTGATCGTTAAGACCCAGGTTCAAAACCGTATTCATCATGCCCGGCATCGAGACAGCGGCCCCGCTCCTTACCGACACAAGAAGAGGGTTTTTTATATCTCCCAGCCTGGCACCCATCGTCTTCTCGAGTTTTTTTATGTTAGTATCTATCTGCTCCTGGAGACCTTTGGGGTATTTATATCCGTGTTTATTATAATAATCGCATACCTCGGTGGAAATCGTAAAACCGGGCGGTACGGGCACTCCTGTATTGGTCATCTCGGCCAGATTTGCGCCTTTTCCTCCGAGCAGGCTTTTCATTTTAGCGTTTCCGTCGGCTTTTCCCGCGCCGAAAAAATAAACCATTTTCTTCGCCATTACTTTTCCTCGCTTTCTAACTGTTTACTTAACTATTATCTGAGGCAATTTTGACAGATCAGCCACCTTGTCCGTGTACAGGCTGTTTATTGCCTTCATCAAAGCTAAACGGTTTTTTCTCAATGAATCATCCTTGTCGTTCACGAGAACGTTGTCAAAAAATTCATGTAAGACTTTATAAAATGTCTTCGCGTAAAGTTCGGTGACTTTTGCGTAATCCTCGTCGTCTATGCTCTTATTTATGCTGTCTTTTGAGTCACGGTAGGCTTTGTAGACTTTCTTTTCAAGATCCTCTTTAAGTAACTCCGCGCGCACGACTTCTTCTATTCTGCTCTTTGTACCTTTTAAAATGTTGGCGGTCCTTTCCACTATCTTAGCGGCCTCTAAAAAACACCTTTCGTCTTTCATGCCGAACAGAATATCTTTTCTTCGGAAAACATCATACACATCAAGCGGACCCGACTCAAGCACGGCCTGTTTGAGCTCCAGAGGCCTGATATCACCCATCTCATTATTGATTCTTTCTTTCAGATAATTAAGTAGTTTTTTCTTAAAATCGGCAGGGTGTACGCGGAGCTTTTTATCGTATGCGGATACGGCTCTGTCTATCAGTTCCGCAAAATCTATTCTGAAGGCCTTCTCGCGCATAATCCTTATTATACCCAAAGCGTTTCTTCTTATACCGAAAGGATCGAAACTGCCTTTTATTTTATCTATACCCATTCCGGCAAAACCTACGAGGTTATCCGTCTTATCGCTTACGGCCAACATGGCGCCCGGCATGCCGGCCGGCATGCCGTCGTCCGAACCCTGGGGCAAATATTGCTCTCTTATCGCCGCTGCTACGTCTCCGCTCTCTCCGCTCCGTAAAGCGTACTCACCGCCCATTATCCCCTGAAGGCCGGGAAACTCGCCGACCATATGGGAGGTAAGGTCTATTTTGGAAAGTTCTGCCGCTCTCTGCGTTACATTTTTCAAAGAACCGTTTTCGCTTATCCTGTCGCATAAAAAACCGCAAAGTTCTTTTACGCGTCCGGTTTTTTCGAACATAGTACCTAAGTCTTTCTGAAAAATCAAGTCTTTTAATTGTGACGACCCGGACGCGAAAGGTTTCGCGGTATCTTCTTTCAGGAAAAACAGGCTGTCTTTAGGTTTAGCCTCGAGAATATTCTCATAGTTTCTCTTTATGGCTTTGGTGTCTCGTTTTTTGCCGGACTCTATCACGGCGATAAACCTGTTAGTGATTTTGCCTTTTTTAAATACGGGAAATATCCTCTGGTGCTTGGCCATGCTTGCCTTGAGCACGTCGGGCGGAAGCTCTAAAAACTCTTCGGAGTATTTACCGGTAAAAGTATTCGGCGAGTTCACCATGAAAGTTATTTCTTCAAGGAGTGCTCCGTCTATTTTTTTGTCCGCGGATTCTTTCTTCAGTTCCGATTCTATAAGTTTTCTTATTTTCTCTTTTCTCTCGGCCCAGTCTATTATTTCCTTCTTATCGCTCAGGTATTTCCCGGGAGAGCTGCTCCTTATTCTTCTTTGCTCGACTTCGCCGAGCCCGACAGGTATGTTTTCGCTTCCCAATAAAACCGCTACAGAGCGTATCGGACGCGCGAAACGCAAGCCCGACTCATCCCATCTCATGGTCTTCGGAAAGCTTATGTTCTTTATGGCTTCCGGCACTATCTCCTTCAGGATGTCTTTCGTCAGCCTGGGTTTGTTTTTCTTTTTGATAAAAACGTATTCTCCCTTCGGAGTGCTTTTTATTCTCAGTTCATCAATCTTGACACCCGTTTTCTTCGCGAAACCCAAAGCGATCCCGGTGGGTTTCCCGTCCTTGTCAAAAGCTATTCTCTTAGGCGGGCCCGTTATCTCCTCGTCATACGGCTCCTGCCTGGCGTACAGGCCTCTTACCAGGACGATCAAAGAATTTTTATTCGCGAAGCTCTTCATGGAATCATTGCCTGGCTTATTCATCGGGACACATCGCGATGTGAACTCGCGGTCAAGCTCCTCCGCAAGATTCCGGCAGGCGCTCTTCACGTATCCGGCCGGAAGCTCTTCGGTATTTATTTCAAGTAAAAATTCTTTAGTGTTTTTATCCGTTTTTTTCATCTTCGTTACCCATGTATAAGTCAGCGGCCCTTTTTGCTAATGAACGGATCCTGCCAATATAGCGCGGTCTTTCACTCTGGCTCACGGCGCCGCGCGCATCAAGCACGTTAAAGGTATTCGAGGCTTTTAGCACAAAATTATAAGCAGGATATAACAGCTTCTGATCGAAAAGTTTCTTGGCTTCTTTCTCGAAATAATCAAATAACTTCAGATGCATTTCTATATCTGCGACCTCGAAGTTGTACTTCGAGCCTTCTATCTCCTGTTCTCTGTGAAGATCCCCGTATGTCAGGCCTTTCCGCCATTCCAAATCGTAAACGTTAAATTTTTTCTGTATGAACATACATATGCGTTCCAGCCCGTAAGTAAGCTCGCAGGGGACCAGGTCTAATTCTCTCCCCCCTATCTGCTGGAAATAGGTAAACTGGGTGACTTCTAGGCTGTCCAGCCAGACCTCCCAGCCGAGGCCCGAGGCACCCAGCGTCGGAGACTCCCAATCGTCCTCCACAAACCTGACCTCGTGCACTTCCGTGTCCACGCCTAAAGCCTTCAGGCTGTCCAGATAGAGTTCTTTTATATTGCGCGGCGACGGCTTGATCAATACCTGGTACTGGTAATAAAACTGCATGCGCAAAGGGTTATCCGCGTATCTTCCGTCAGTGGGTCGTCTTGAAGGTTGTACGTAAGCGGCTCTCCATTCGTCCGTGCCGAGTGATTTAAAAAAAGTGGCAGGATGAAAAGTCCCGGCTCCCACCTCTGTATCGAGAGGCTGAACAAGAACGCACCCGCGTTCCTTCCAAAAATCATTCAACTTGTCTACCGCATCCACAAAACTAAGTTTTTTCATAAGCCCCTGCCAATCCCCGCACACTAAAATCCGCCAAAAAGCCTTGTCCGGCCTTGTCCCGCGCCGGGGGGGGTGGGACAAGGTTGTTTTAGGGTTTTGATTTGAAACTTTTCACCGATTTCAGCGGTCTGTCTATGTTTTCCTCTATTATTTTTTTTGTTATGTCCTTTATTTCCTCGCCCACTTCTTTGGTGAACTTTATCTTGGACGAACCCTGCCAGTTATCGTTCTCCATGCGGGCCAGGCTGGATTGGGCTCCTTTTGTCAACTGAAGCTCCTCGCTCCCGGGCCACAAACCCATAGACATCAGCATTTTTACCTCAAAAAGTCTCGCCACGCTGCCGGGTTCGTTTTTCTGGTTAAGCGACCTCAGCGCGTTGAGCAATATGTCGAAAATCTCTTTTGAGGGGCCCCCGGTCTCCGTAAAAACATCCGTGAGCTCCAGCATGTAATATCCCGCGGCAGCCCTGTTAATTTCCTTTAGTATGTTAAAAAACACCTCGCTGGTCTCGCACTGCGAAATAATAAAAAGATCGCTTTTCTTTTTCTCGTAATACACCAATTCATGCATGCTGAAAAAAAGAGGGCTTATGCCGCTCCTGGCCCTTGAGCCCCGTGCGCCTTTTAATATCCCGTGTATCTTTCCGAAATCTTCCGTAAAAAAACTCAGTATGAGACTGGTTTCCCTAAAATCCTTTTTTCTCAGAAGTATAGCCTGGTTCTTTTGTATCGCCATGATCTTTTTTCGGCACGATAGCCCCGCCGGAAATTACCATCTTCATTCCTTCGGTCACCGTCATGCCAAGGTTTATAGCGTCATTCTCCGGGATCATGATCATCATGCCCGACGTCGGGTTTGGGGAAGTCGGCACGAACAGGCTCAAAACACGGTGATGCGTTTTTTCCTGAACCTCTCCTTCCGTTTCCGATGTCACGAATGCCAGAGAATAAAGCCCCTTCCGGGGGTATTCTATCAAAACGACTCTCTGGAAGATGCTCGCTTTATGCATCCAGAAAGCCCCGGATATCTCTTTGATGGTTCTGTACACGGTGTTTATCATGGGCACCCTGTACAGCACGCTTTCGCCGAAAGCGAAGAAATTCCTCAATATTAAAATCCTTGTGGCAAAGCCTATGACCGTAACTAACGACAGAAGGAAAATAAAAATCAACACTTTAGTGAACGATTCCAGGCCTTCGGCCGGAGCCCAGTTCTCGAGAATTTTTACCACCGGCTGTAAAAAAAGGGCGTTGAGCTTATCTATAATAAAATACAACACCCAGAACGTAAGCACTATGGGTACCACTATAACCATACCGGTGATAAAATTCGCTCTGATTTTTTTGAACATGGTTACTTCCTTATCATTTGAAATATTAAAAGCGTCACGGATACACCCAGAAGCGCGCCGAAAAAAACCTCCAATATCGAATGTATATTATCCCTTACTCTGCTCCTGGCCACCAGAAAAGCCAGAACAAAGACAAGAAAAATCACGAGACTTTTGGGATAAATCAATGATATGAGAGTCCATATGGAAAAAGCCATCGCGCTGTGTCCGCTCGGCATCCCGCCCCTGAAAGGCGTACCGCTGTGCAGCAGTATCTTGCTTATGACCACAAAAATCAATATCGATATGAGAATTATAAAAGTAATGTGCCAATCAGACTCTCTTATCTTAAGAATGTTTTCTTCTATCCTCACCCCTGTCCTGTGGGTAAATAGCATATAACCTATAATAATGGCGCAGACCGAACTCAACAGTACCGCTCCCGCCGAAACGTCCTTAACTATACGCGCCAACGGATGAAACTCCTCCTTTACCAAATCTATAGCGTGCTCGATAGCTGTATTAATCATCTCGGCCATAAGCACAATAGTGATGGTAAGGCACAGCACAATTACTTCCATGTAAGTAAAGTTCAGAAAAATGCTCAACAAAAGAACGAAAAGGCCTGCGAGAAAGTGCAGCCTCATGTTGCGCTGGCTTCGGAATACATACACAAAGCCTTCTATAGCCGAATTAAAGCTTTCAACGAGTCTTTGCCTTTTCATACTTATTCAATATATCTTTCTGCCTGGCGATCATTTTTTTTCTCTCGGAAACCCTTTCGTCGCTGTAACCCAGAAGATGGAGTATACCGTGTACCAGATACAACCTCACCTCTTTTTTCAGCGTCCTCCGGCGCAGCCTGGCTTCACTGATAGCCTTTTCCACGGATATTACCACGTCCCCTAACACCGGGCAGTCTCCGAAAACCCCATCCCCTTCCCGTACGGGAAAAGCCAGAACATCCGTGTCTGAATTCTTTTTTCTGTATCGTTTATTCAGCCGCTTTATATAGGAATTATTTACCAGTAAGACGCTCAGCTCCGAATCTTCTTCGCCCATTTCCTCAAGAACAAATGACGCGCATCTTATTATTTCCCTCTTGTCGAGCCTGAATTTATCGCCTGAACCTCTTATGTCTATGCGCATGAACTATCTATTTTTTCTCTTTTTTGTCGTCGTCCGGGTACTCCACCCTCGTATGATAGATACCCGTTAATATGTGAGTAAATATAGTCGCTATTTTCTCCAGGTCCTTCAGCGTGAGATTGCATTCGTCGAGCTGGCCGTCTATGAATTTATTGTTAACTATCTTCCTGACCAATCCTTTTATCCTGGACGGGGTGGGATCTTCGAGCGCCCTCGAACCCGCTTCCACCGAATCGGCCAAAAGTACGCAGGCGGCCTCTTTCGTCTGGGGTTTAGGGCCCGTGTATCTGAATGCCTGCTCGCCTACCTCCTCTTCGGATGTCTTCTCAAGAGCCCTTTTGAAGAAATAAAACACAAGGCCCGTTCCGTGATGCTGTTTAATAATATCTACAATTTCGCGGTTTAGTTTATATTTTTGAGCGAGTTCGACGCCGTTCTTGACGTGATTGGTTATTATCAGGCTGCTCATCGTTGGGGAAAGCTTATCGTGAACCGAATACTTATTCGACTGGTTTTCGCTGAAATACTCGGCCTTCTCTATCTTACCGATATCGTGAAAATAAGATCCTACCCTGGCCAGCAGGGGATTGGCGTTTATGGCTTCGCACACCGCCTCGGCCAGGTTACCGACAACAAGACTGTGATGATAAGTCCCCGGAGCCTCTATGACCATTTCTTTCAAAAGCGGGTGATTAAGATCCGACAGCTCCAACAGGCTTATATCGGTAGTGATCTTAAAGCTGTTCTCAAATACCGGCAATATCCCGGTCACTATTACGGCCGACATCAAGCCGTTCACCAGTCCGAAGGAAGCTTCCGTAATGTAAGCGCTGAAATCAAGAGACCTGGCGAGCCCTATTCCTATAAGATAGCTCATATTTATGAAACCTACCGAAAAACCGGCGGCTATCAGCTGAGACCGTCTCCTGACGCCCCGTATGGCAAAAACTCCGACCAGCCCTCCTACGAGGGAAAGCCCCGTGATATCGAGGTTGTTTCCGGATATAATGCCCATGATAACGCTCAAAAAGAAAGTCGCAACGATAGCGAGACGGTTATTTATAAGAATAGCGATAAGCATGGACGCCACCGAAACGGGTATTAAATTGCTGGGCCATGGGGAAATCACAATAACCTTGGCGGCGATAATTACCAGTATGCATATCAGAGAAAACAATATAAGTTCTTTATTACCTTTTAAAAGCTCGGGTTCATAATCCGCGAGATAAAGAGATATAAGCAGCATGAATATGCCGATTAAAATGCCTATAGCGAATACGTTGCCCATCTTCACGAATGAGGACTCGTTCTGGCCCATACCTATGAGTTTAGCCAGGTGCTCCTTGGTTATTCTCTCTCCTTTATTCAAAATAGTCTCGTTTTTCTTTATTTCGATTATGTTATAAATGGGCTGAATCTTATCCGCGGCCGTCTTTATCCTGGATTCAGTAGATTCTTTATCGAAAAACACGTTCACCCTTATTACCGAGCCGGCCAGATCTTCCGCTACTCCCCGCTTAGCGCCTTTCTTAACAACGGAATTAGACAGCTCTTTTATCTTCTTCCTGATATTATCCAGCGTCAGAAATCCACCGACGCCGGTAACCTGTCCGCCGGTTTTTTTCGCTTTGTCCCTTAGCGTTATCTCTTCCACGCCGGCCTCTTCCAGCCTGTCGCGTTCGGACACCGATATTATGCCTTCGCTTAAAAGCCCGGACAGTATATCTTTGACGTTCTCGGCTAAAACTTCGGGATCGTCGAGTTTTAACGTTTCCGCCGCCAACGCTTCGGACAGGTTGTACTCAGCCGCCAGGCCCCGTACCTTTTCGGTCTTTTCTGCCTCGCCGAGCGCAGCTTCCGCTTTCAGGTTTTTTACGGCTGAGATGAAATCCTCTACTTTCCTGAACATTCCCTGCTCAGCCTCTCTGTCATAATAATAAACCGGCAGCACCGACTCTGTCATCCCTTCCCTGGCGCGCTCGGTAGCTTTCTTATTAATATCCCCTTTTATGCTGAAATCATAAGGAGAGTAAATGGTCCTGAGAGCTATATCGCCTTCGCGAAACTCTGCCTTAAAAATACCCGCGTCCCAGTGTATGGCAACAATGAGCAGAGCAAAAGTGGCCAGCGCTATCAGAAAATGATAAAACCCGTTTATGTTTTTCTTTTCGGTTTTTTCCCGTATCATTTTTTTCATCGGCCACCTTTATCTTTCTCGTAAGCTTTTATTATATCCTGAACCAGAGCATGCCGTACAACATCATGTCCGGTAAACTCCACGAACTTTATGCCCTTCACTTTACTCAGCACTCTTAAAGCGTGGTTCAGGCCCGACTCTCTCCCTGAAGGCAGATCGCTCTGCGTGGCATCGCCTGTAATAAGCGTCTTGGAGTCGAAACCCAGCCTTGTAAGAAACATCTTCATCTGGTCCGCAGTGGAATTCTGCGCCTCGTCCAGGACTATGAACGAATCGTTGAGAGTGCGTCCGCGCATGTAAGCCAGAGGCGCGACCTCTATAATGCCCCGTTCTATATAATCCTGGATCTTCCTTGCCTCCATCATGTCATACAACGCGTCGTATAGAGGCCTCAGGTAGGGATTTACTTTCTCGTACAAATTACCCGGTAAAAACCCCAGGCTCTCTCCGGCCTCTATAGCCGGCCGCGTCAGGATAATCCTGCTTACCAGCTGTTTTTTCAGGGCGTTAACTGCCATGGCCATCGCCAGATAAGTTTTTCCGGTCCCGGCGGGGCCGATACCGAAAACTATATCGTGCCGTCGGATAGCCTCTACGTATTCTTCCTGGCCTTTAGTCTTGGGTGTCACGTATTGACGTTTTGAGGAAACTTCTATTTTATCCAAATATATTCCCGATAAATCCGGCTCCGGATCGCGGTTAAAAAGCTTAATCGAATAATTTATCTCGTCTCTTTTAAGTATCTCTCCCCGTCTTACAACCAAAAGTATCTCATCGAGTAACCGGGCACTTTTACTCACCGACCGTTCATCTCCGGTGATAGCCAGCCTGTCCCCGCGAGAGGTTATTTTTACTCCGAAAGCCGATTCAATGAGCCTGAGATTCTCATCGTGCTTGCCGAAAAGTATTCTGGCTTCGTCGTTACTGTCAAGAGATACTGTTTTTTGCATCCCGGTCATCAATCCAACGGAGGTATCATAATTTTCTGCCCCGGCTTGATCGTATCGGGGTTTTTTAAGGTTTCCTTATTCGCCTCGAATATCTTGCTCCATTTTTTTGTCGTTCCGTAGAATCTTTTGGAAATTTTCTGCAAAGTATCGCCTTTCTGAATTACATACTCTTTGGGTTGAGTTTTTTTCGGCTCGGGTTTCGGTGTTTCCCGTCGCACCGAAGGAGCCTCCTGGATGATGACTCCGCTGCCCTTTTCTTTTTCGTATTTCTTGCGCACCGGCGGTACTTCCTTATTCACGGCCTTGGGCCCGGAGGTCATGACTTTTTGCCTCGGAGTAACTTTCTGCTTGTCCTCGTAAGTCCTTCTTTTTGGCTCATAATTTGTCTCGGGTTCCCGCGCCTCTCCTCTGTCTTTGCCTTTATAAGGAAGCTCTATCTCTATATCATATACCGTCCTGGTCCTCTCCCTGTCCCCGGCTACCGGCTCATCGGCGGTTCCTCTTACAAAGCCCCGGTTTCCGGTGATTTCCTGATCGACCCTGTCTACCTCGCGAGGCATGCTCCTTATAACGCATCCCGAAAAAATGAACATCCCGGCTGCCAATAAAAATACGATGATGTTTCTCATACGGCCTCCTTTTAAAGCATTACCTGATCGTGAAACAGTTTTCACAATCAGGTAATGCTTGTCATTTGTTAAGCGCTTCTTTTTTTAAAGTTATACCGAGCTCCCGGAGCTGTCTGTCATCCACCGACGAAGGAGCCCCGCTCATCGGGCACGCGGCTTTTTGAGTCTTTGGAAACGCTATAACCTCTCTTATGCTGTCGACTCCGCACATTAAAGCCACCAGCCTGTCCAGGCCGAATGCAATGCCCCCGTGAGGCGGAGCGCCGTAATTAAAGGCGTCCAAGAGAAAACCAAACCGCTCCCGGGCCCTTTCGGCCTCCAAACCTATGACTTTAAAAATCTTCTCCTGCAACTCTCTTTTATGTATTCTTATGCTTCCGCTTGCCAATTCCACGCCGTTAATAACCAGGTCATAAGCCCTGGCCCCCGCCTTTTCCGGCGCGCTCTCCAGAATAGCTATGTCTTCGTCTCGCGGCGAAGTAAAAGGATGATGTTCCATATCCCATTTTTTTTCATCTTCGTCATATTTAAATAAAGGGAAATCGGTTACCCATA
>CAZEGO010000042.1:0-10801 GCA_964511955.1 uncultured Planctomycetia bacterium
AGGGAAAAATACCGGAACGTGGACGTCCTTCTTATCGACGATATTCACTTCATAGGCGGGAAGGAGGCTACCCAGGAGGAGTTTTTTCACACCTTCAACGCCCTTTACGACGCACATAAGCAGATAGTCCTTTCCAGCGACCGAACACCCAAAAGCATCCCCGGACTCGAGGAGCGGTTGGTCTCCAGGTTTGAATGGGGACTTGTCACGGACGTGCAGCCGCCTGATCTGGAAACACGCATAGCTATCTTAAGAAAAAAAGCGGAACGAAGTTCAGTCAGGCTTCCGGAGGACGTCGTTTATCTGATCGCGGAAAAGATTAAAAGCAACATACGTGAGCTTGAGGGGGCACTGGTAAAAGTAATAGCCTGTGCTTCTCTGGAAAGCAAAAAAATATCCGCCACCATGACAAAAGAGGTCCTAAAAGACGTGTTATCCGAAAGCGAAAAAAAAATATCCATAGACTCCATACAAAAAAAAGTGGCGGATTATTTTGATATAAAAATTTCGGATATGAAGGCAAAAAAGCGAAGCAAACAGATAGTCTATCCGCGCCAGATAGCGATGTATCTATGCAGAGAGCTTACTCATAACACCCTCCCGGATATCGGAGGACAATTCGGAGGCAGAGACCACTCAACGGTTATTCACGCGTATGACAAAATACAGAAGGATTTAAAGAAGAATCAAAATGTTAAAAACCTTATTAACCGTCTCATGCTCGACATAAGCGGTTAACATTGTGAATATTTTTAATTTTTTTGTGGATTATTTTCCTTTTATAACTATAATAAAATAAATATGTTCCGTAGTTATTAACATATGCACATGTTATACGACTACTACGACGAATTTTTTAAACACAAACAATCATAAAAAACAATGCAGGAGAATGTGGATGAAAATTAAATTATTAAAAAGCGACCTTGTAAAAAATATACAAAACGTTCAAAACATAGTTTCCTCTAAAACCAACTTACCTATCTTATCAAATGTTTTAATTGAAGCGGAGAAAAACACCGTCAAATTAACCAGTACCGACCTTGATATCGGTATAGTATCTGTTTTCCCGGGAGAGGTCGAGGATAAAGGCGCCATAACCATACCCGCGAAAAGGTTCAACGATATCGTTAAAGAGCTTCCTGACGAGGATGTTTTGATAAACGCGATGAAAAACAACACTATGAGTATTAAATGCGGGAAATGTTTTTTTAAAATACTGGGGCTCCCTAAGGAAGATTTTCCCAAATTACCGCAATTCGAACAGACCTCATTTATAACCGTAGAGCAGAACATATTAAAAAAAATGATATCAATGACGTGTTTTTCTATGTCTCATGACGAAACAAGGTATGTCCTTAACGGAGCGTTGTTTTCTTTTAAAAACGAGAAATTCACAATAGTGGCTACTGACGGTAAAAGGTTGAGCTTGATAAGAAAAGATATAGAAAAAAACGCGCCGGAAAAATCCATAATAGTACCCTCTAAAACTATTCATGAGTTAAGCAGGGCGCTCCAGGATCAGGGAAAAGTTAATATAACGATCAGTGAGAACCAGGTAAAATTCGATTTAAACAATATACTAATCGTTTCAAGGCTTATAGAAGGGGAGTTTCCAAACTATAACCAGGTAATACCGGCTGAACCGAAAGAAAAAATAGTCGTCGACAGGGAACAGTTTTTACTTGGGGTTAAGAGAGCCGCGCTATTAACAACCCAGGACTCAAGATCTGTAAAAATAGACATACTAAAAAATAAAATGATAATATCTAAATCAAACCCGAACGTGGGAGAGGCTAAAGAAGAGATAGAGATTAACTATAAAGGACACGAGATAACCGCCGGTTTTAACCCCGGGTACCTTATGGATGCGTTAAAAGTGATACCACGGGAAGAGCTTGAGCTTGAAGTTTTGGGACCGGACAAACCGGCCGTAATACGAATAGAAGATAAATACGTTTATTTAGTATTACCTATGCAGCTGGTGTAATGAAATCAAAAAAACCTGAGCAGATAAGAGGAGTGCTGGGTAAAGTAATAAAAAAAATAGAAGGCCGTGAACCGGATAAAAAAGAGCGGATAACTGATGCCTGGTATAAAACAGTCCGGAATAAAGCCGGCAAACACACGAGACCGGCTAGCATTAAAAAGAAGACATTGGTGGTCGAAGTAGATAGCTCTACCTGGCTATACGAGTTGAATTTAAGGAAAACAGAAATAATAAACAATATACAAAAGGAATTAAAAGACACAGAAATAGAGAATATAAGATTTAAAATGGGAGACATAAACTGATATGGCGAAACCAAAAAGAAACAAACAGGGTAAAGAGGGAAAATATGACGCGCGTACAATACAGGTCCTGGAGGGAGCCGATGCCGTAAGAAAAAGACCGGCCATGTATATCGGAGACGTCACGACGCGGGGGTTACATCATCTTGTATACGAGGTAGTGGATAACTCTGTCGATGAGGCTATGGCAGGTCACTGCACTAATATAACCGTAACTATCCATGTGGATAACAGCGTAACCGTAAGCGATAACGGCCGCGGGATACCGGTCGAGACGCATAAAACACAAAAAAAACCTGCGGTCGAAGTGGTGTTGACGACACTTCACGCGGGCGGTAAATTCGACCACCGTTCGTATAAAGTGTCAGGGGGTCTTCACGGCGTAGGAGTAAGCGTGGTAAACGCGCTTAGCGAGCGACTCGAGGTGGAGATAAAAAGGGACGGGAAAGTTTATCATCAAGAGTATGAGCAAGGGAAGACAGCATCAAAATTAAAAGTAATCGGTAAAGCTAAGACCACCGGGACAGCCGTTACTTTTAAAGCCGACAGTGAAATATTCAAATGCCCAATAGAGTTTTCCTACGAAACACTTTCCAACAGATTGAGAGAGCTGGCTTTTTTGAACAAAGGCCTTAAAATCACGCTTAAAGACGAAACCAAGGACAAAGAAACCGATTTTCAGTTCACCGGCGGCATAATATCTTTCGTGGAGCACCTAAACAAAAACAAAAATCCTTTGCATAAGAAAGTCATATTTTTCTCAGGCGAAAAAGACGGTGTTTCGTGCGAGGTGGCTTTGCAATATAACGACGGTTACTCGGAGAATATTTTTACCTTCGTCAACAACATAAACACCATCGAAGGCGGCACGCACCTCAGCGGATTTAAGTCGGCCCTCACAAGGACAGTAAATCAGTATTGTAAAAACAGAAAAATATCCAAAGCTTCGGATGTTTCTATATCCGGGGAAGACATAAGGGAGGGGCTTACTACCGTTATAAGCGCCAAAGTGCCAAACCCTCAATTCGAGGGACAGACAAAAACAAAGCTGGGCAACGGAGAGGTGGAGGGCATAGTAGCGTCCATAGTGAACGAAAACCTGGGATCTTTTTTCGAGGAGCATCCGTCCGTTGCCAACAAGGCAATAGAAAAAGCCATTATGGCGGCGAGAGCCAGAGAAGCTGCGAGGAAAGCCAGGGAGCTTACCAGAAGAAAAGGCGCTCTGGACTCCATGGCATTACCCGGTAAACTGGCGGATTGCTCTGAACGGGATGCGAGTATTTGCGAATTATATATAGTGGAAGGGGATTCTGCCGGAGGCTCTTCCAGACAGGGCCGTGACAGGCGTTTTCAGGCTATTTTGCCCATAAAAGGAAAAATACTGAACGTCGAGAAAGCACGGCTTGATAAAGCACTTAACAATGAGGAAATAAGGACCATTATCAGCGCTCTCGGGACGGGTATAGGCGATGAATTCAATCTTGATAAACTCAGGTATCACAAGGTAATATTAATGTGCGATGCGGACTCGGACGGCTCTCATATACGAACGCTTCTTTTGACTTTATTTTTCAGGCAGATGCAGCAGCTGTTAGAGAAGGGCCATGTTTACATAGCCCAGCCTCCTTTATACAAAGTCAAAAGAGGAAAAATAGAGGAGTATATAGAGACAGAAAAACAGATGAACGCGCTTTTGTTTAACCTCGGTACGGAAGGACTTTCACTGGTTAAAAACAAAGACAACAAAACGGTTAAGGATAAACAACTTAGAGAGCTCTTGCATCTTGTGTTAGAATTTGAAAAACTATCAGTAGGAATTGAGCGTCGTGGAGTGAAGTTATCGGAATATATCGGCTTTCGACACACAAAGACCAAAAAACTCCCTGTTTTCATGGTAAAAGTGGAGGATGATGCCCAGTTTCTGTATGATGACGATGAGCTTGCCAAGGCCCTTGGAAAACTCGAAAAAAACATAAAAACAGAAGTCGAAACAGATCTTAAAAGTGAATATGTCGTAGAGTTTTACGAAGCCAGGGATCTGGAAAAGGTTATATCTAAAATCGAAAAAATCGGCTTCAGCGCCGAGCATGTATATCAATTGAGCGGAGATTCCAGAAAAAAGGCTTTTACGCTTAAATCAGAAACCGATATTCGAGAAGTGAACACCCTTGAAGAATGCTTAGACTATGTAAGAGAATCAGCAAAAAAAGGCTTAAGTATCCAGAGATATAAGGGGCTGGGAGAAATGAATCCTCACCAGCTTTGGAAGACTACCATGGATCCGGAGACCAGGACTCTTCTCAAGGTAACTCTGGAAGACGCTGTCGAGGCAGACGAGATGTTTACTGTTTTGATGGGGGACCAGGTCGATCCCAGAAGGCAGTTTATAGAAGATCACGCCCTGGAGGTAAAGAACCTGGATATCTAAAGCGACAATAGACCTGCCTACCGGCAGGCAGGCATGAAGGAACGGACAAGGAGAAAAAAATAAAATGTACGCTCAGAACGAGAAACTGATCCCTGTATACATAGAAGATGAGATGAAGAATTCTTATATAACTTACGCCATGAGTGTAATAGTAGGCAGGGCGTTGCCCGACGCAAGGGACGGGTTAAAGCCTGTTCACAGAAGAATACTTTATGCCATGAGAGAGCTGGGCCTCGAACATAACAAGCCTTATAAGAAATCAGCGCGTATAGTCGGAGAAGTGCTCGGTAAATACCATCCGCATGGTGACATGGCTGTTTATGATTCTCTGGTAAGGATGGTGCAGAATTTTTCTCTGAGATATCCTCTGGTGGATGGCCAGGGCAACTTTGGCTCCGTGGATGGCGACGCGGCGGCGGCAATGAGATATACCGAAGCTAGAATGGCCGCTATTTCGGCGGAAATGCTTTTTGATATAGATAAAAATACCGTGGAATTCATGCCTAACTTCGACGAAACCCTTGAAGAGCCGTCGGTCCTGCCGTCTAAGCTACCCAATCTTCTCGTAAATGGGTCCAGCGGCATAGCGGTAGGCATGGCTACGAACGTTCCTCCTCATAATCTTGGCGAGATAGTAGACGCCGTCGTGAAGCTCATTAACGAGCCCGAAACTTCCATAAAAGAGTTAATGAAAATAGTCAAGGGGCCGGACTTCCCGACGGGTGGGATCATATGCGGCAGAGAAGGGATAAAAGAAGCTTACGAAACGGGTAGGGGCAGGATAAAACTCCACGCAAAGGCCGCTATCGAGTCGCAGAAAGGCAACAAAGAATCTATCATCATCACGGAAATTCCCTACCAGGTAAACAAGAGCAAGTTAATAGAAAGCATAGCCGACCTGGTGCAGGACAAAAAGGTCGAAGGCATCGCGGACATCAGGGATGAGTCCGACAAGGAAGGAATGAGAATCGTAATAGACTTGAAAAGAGACCAAAATGCCCAGGTAATATTAAACCGGTTATACAAAAAAACACAAATGGAAACCACTTTTGGTATCATCACTCTGGCTCTTGTGGACGACAAGCCAAAGGTCTTGACGCTGAAAGAGGCTCTGCAGCAACATATAAAACACAGACAGTGGGTCGTCAGGCGCAGGACACAGTTTGAGCTGGACAAAGCGGAGAGAAGGGCTCATATCCTGGAAGGCCTTAAAATAGCCGTAGACCATATTAACAAAATTATCAAGACTATACGAGAATCGAAAAATCCTAAAATAGCCAAATCAAAACTGATGTCAAATTTTGACCTCAGCGACGTACAGGCACAGGCCATTTTAGAAATGCAGCTGCAGCGTTTAACCGCCCTCGAGAGAGATAAAATAGAAAAAGAATACCTGGAGCTGATTAAAAAGATAGAGACGCTGAAGGCGATATTAAAAAGTGAGAAAAAGATACTCGAAATCGTAAAGAACGAGGCCTTGGAGCTTAAGAAAAAATACGGTGACGAAAGAAAAACGGACATAGTGGCCAAGGCCGAGGAGATAGAGATAGAGGATCTCATCGCGGAAGAAGACATGGTGATTACAATCAGCCATCACGGCTACATAAAGAGACTTCCTGTCGCTTCCTACAGGTGTCAGAAGCGAGGCGGTGTCGGCGTCACCGGCATAGACATGAAAGATGAAGATTTTGTCGAGCACTTATTCGTGGCGTCGACACATGAATACATATTGTTTTTTACTAATCAAGGAAGAGCGCATTGGCTGAAGGTATATGAGATCCCTCAGTCGAGCAGAGCGGCGAGAGGCAAAGCCATAGTAAACATACTTCAACTGTCTTCCGGCGAAAAAGTTTCTTCTTACGTAAAGATAAAAGAGTTTGTGGAAAATAAATATCTGATCATGGCTACGCAGAAAGGCCTTATAAAAAAGACAGACCTTATGGCCTATTCGAATCCCAGAAAAGGCGGCATAATAGGCATAACAATCGAAAAGGGAGACGAGCTCATAGAGGTTAAGCTTACAGAGGGAAATGACGAGATTCTTCTTGCCACAAGCGAGGGAAAAATTATCCGGTTCCACGAGAAGCAGGCCAGAGACATGGGTCGTTCGGCCAGAGGAGTCAAAGGTATAGGCCTTGGCAAGAAAGACAGGGTCATAGCCATGGATATAGTAAGAAAAGACGCCACTATATTATCTGTTACCTCGCAGGGTTTTGCCAAGAGGACGCCTGTAGAGCAATACCGAAAACAGTCAAGAGGCGGCAAAGGCATAAAAAATGTAAGCGTTACAAAGAAAAACGGAGAAGCCGTAGGCCTTTTGACCGTGGCTGATAAAGATGAGATTATGGTTATAACGGAAAAAGGCATGATAGTGCGCTGTCTGGTAAAAGACGTTCGCACCACAGGGAGAGCAGCACAGGGCGTGCGCATAATCAAACTCGATACAGGAGACCAGGTCTCCACCCTGGCAAGTGTAGTGCCTGAAAAAGAAGAATAGTCGGGGATAATTGCAGAATTGTCCTTGACAAAAAGCTCTTTTCACTGTAACATTTGTATTTTATTTCAAGTCTATAGATCCATGAACTAACCGTCCCCATCGTCTAGTCTGGCCTAGGACATCAGATTTTCGATCTGACGACACCGGTTCGAATCCGGTTGGGGACGCCATTCTAAACCTTTTTCAAGTAAGAAATAGGCCCTAGCACTATATATAATAAAAACCCTAAAGCCAATATGTTTGTCTGTCGGGCTATTATAGCCGTACGTCTCGGAAATTCTGGTTGACCTGTCTTTCTATATGCAGTACAATAGGGATTCGTAAAGTTGGAAAATATTGAATTAGATTCGGGAAAGGGATTGATATGGAATTACTTAAGAAGAAGTGTGGCGCTGAAAATTATAAAAAACTGGCAGATTTACAAAATCCGAAGATGATGTATTTTGTGGCCAAGTATGTGGAGCTATTTGACCCTGATTCGGTGTTCGTGCGCACCGATTCCCAGGATGACGCCGAATATATCAGGGATAAAGCTCTTGGTAATAAAGAGGAAAAACCTCTTGCCACAGAAGGGCATACGATACACTTCGACGGATATTATGACCAGGCCAGGGATAAGGCAAACACAAAGTATCTCTTAAGGCCCGATGAGGTCCTGGGTTCCGACATAAAATCCGAGGACAGGGAAAAAGGTCTTAAAGAAATACATGAAATTTTCAAGGGCGCGATGAAAGACAAAGAGATGTACGTATGTTTTTACTGTCTCGGCCCTACGGATTCGCAGTTTTCCATATCGGCTGTGCAGATAACAGATTCATCTTATGTCGCTCACTCCGAGGACATTCTTTACAGGGGTGGATACGGTCAGTTTAAAAAGCTCAAAGAGGCCGGGAATTTTTTCCGTTTCGTCCATACGGCCGGAGAGCTTGAAAAATCGATCAGTAAAAACGTGGACAAACGAAGAGTTTATATAGATCTCGAGGAGGAGATGGTGTTCAGCGCGAACACACAGTACGCCGGCAATACCGTAGGCCTTAAGAAACTGGCCATGCGTTTAGCCATTAAGAGGGCGTCCGAAGAAGGCTGGCTGACCGAACATATGTTTATCATGGGCGTACACGGATCGGACAAAAAGCGCGTCACCTATTTTACGGGCTCTTTTCCTTCGGCCTGCGGAAAAACAGCCACGGCTATGCTCCAGGGAGAGAAGATAATAGGAGATGACATAGCCTATCTCAAAAACATCAGAGGCAGGATAATGGCCGTTAACGTCGAAAGGGGTATATTCGGCATTATACAGGATGTAAGCGAGGATAGTGACCCGGCTATTTTTGAGGCACTCACCATGCCGGGCGAGAGAATATTCTCCAACGTATTGGTTGGCAGCGGCAATAACCCCCGATGGCTGGGTGACGGCAGAGAAAAACCCAAAAAAGGAGTCAATTTCGCGGGCGACTGGGAGCCGGGGAAAAAAGGCCCGGACGGCAAACAGGTGCCTTATGCCCATAAGAACGCACGATATACAATAAGACTAGAGGACCTTAAAAATTGCGATGATAATCTTGAAAAATCAGAGGGTGTCGAAGTAGGGGGGATTATCTACGGAGGACGCGATTCGGATACGAGCGTACCGGTGGCGGAATCTTTCGACTGGGCGCACGGGATACTGGCCCAGGGCGCGTCCATAGAGTCGGAGACGACAGCCGCCACTCTGGGACAGGAAGGCCTCAGAAAATTTAACCTTATGGCCAATCTGGATTTTCTTTCCATCCCTATAGGGCGTTATATACAGAACAACCTTGATATCATAAAAGACGCGAAAAACCCGCCTCTTATTTTTCATGTAAATTACTTTCTCAGGGGCAAAGACGGTAAATTTCTTAACGGGGTGAAAGATAAGCATGTATGGCTTAAATGGATGGAGCTAAGGGTCAACAAAGAAGCCGAAGCCATTGAAACACCGGTAGGTTATATACCTAAATTTGAGGACCTGAAAAAATTATTTAAGTCTGTTCTTGGCAAGGATTACAGCAAAAAGGATTATAATGAACAGTTTAGGATTCGCGTTCCCGAATGCATCGCTAAAATAGATAGGATTAAAAATATTTACCATACGAAAGTGTTTGACACTCCTCATTTGCTGATGAAGACCCTGGAAGACCAGAGAAAACGTTTAGAGGAATACAGGGAAAAATACGGAGAATACCCGGTTCCGGACGAGCTCTGAACTTTTTTTATGAGAATAGTCGTAACAGCGGGACCTACCAGAGAACCCATAGACCCGGTAAGATTCATATCTAACAGATCAACCGGCTACATGGGTTACCTCATATCCGAGGAAGCGTCAAAAAGAAAGCACCGGGTTGCACTTATCACCGGACCTACCGAGCTTAAGCCGCCGGATAATGTTAAAAAGATTATTTCCATAGAAACCTCCGCGGAGCTGTTAAGCGCTGTCAGAAAGGAGATATCGAACGCTGATTGTCTCGTAATGTGCGCGGCCGTCGGGGACTTTAAGCCGAAGAGAAAAATCAATAAAAAGATCAAAAAGAAAAAAGAATTAACTCTTACTTTAAAAAGAACCCCTGACATTTTATCCGAAATATCCAAGCGTAACAAAGCTAAGTTATTGACAGGATTTAGCTTAGAAACAGAAAATCTTCTTAAAAGTTCCGAAAAGAAGCTAAAAAAGAAGAACCTTGATTTATTGGTGGCAAACGCCTTCACAAAAACACATAACCCTTTTGGAAATAACAAGTTAGATGTTTATTTTATATACAAAAATGGCAAAAAGGAGCTGATTAAGGGTAAATATAAGCCTTTTATTGCCAACCTTTTGCTTGACAAAATAGAGGAATTATGGTATTTAAAAAGATAATCAATTGGGCGCATTTTTTGCCCCCTAAAACTTCTTGGAGCTTCTTATGAAGCAAAAACGCTTTAAAGCAGCTTTTACGCTGATAGAATTACTCGTAGTTATAGCTATAATAGGCATCCTTGCGGGGATGCTTCTTCCGGCCATAGGCAGTGCCCGTGAAAGGGCAAGGCGGACAAGCTGCATGAACAATATGAAGCAGATAGGCATAGCCCTTCATCTTTATGCTACCGATAATCTGGAAAGGTTTCCTAAAAATCTCCAGGCATTGGTGGACGGATTATACATTGATGATATGGATGTGTTTCGCTGCCCGTCGTCCGGCAACGATACGCCCGATAACGCCGACAACGGCGACTATCTTTATCAGTCAGGGCTTACCGAATCAGCCGATTCAAACACCCCGATACTGTGCGATAAGCCCGAAAACCATAGAGAGAGAGGCGGCAATGTCTTATACGTCGGCGGAAACGTAAAGTGGAACCCTGCATCCGGGGGCAAATGGACTCCGCCGTTTTAAATGAGTTATAGAATAAGTTAACAACGTGTAGCCATAATGTTCCAGGTTACGCGTTTTTTTATTTTTCGGGCGATTAAAGGCGACGTAGCCAAGTGGTAAGGCAGATGTCTGCAAAACATCTATTCACCGGTTCGATTCCGGTCGTCGCCTCCAGATTACCTCATGGTTGATAAGTTATCGCTCATGGCA
>CAZEGO010000043.1:0-10397 GCA_964511955.1 uncultured Planctomycetia bacterium
CGGCTAATAAAGATATGATTGCGACTACTATCATTATTTCCACGAGCGTAAAACCGCGTCTTTTTCTGAATTTTTTCATTTTTTCACCCCCTTTCCTCGTTTTTTTTATAACGTATGTATAACAACTCCTTTATACATAAGTTTACCATACGATACGGCGTCCTTCAAATTTTGAAAACGTTTTCTTATTTTTTTATCGAATAAAGGCGTCACCGGGAGCGGGATGCGGCATTTATATGATCGCTGGTCTGTTCATATGAGAGAACCATCATGTTCAGGCTTTTATAAATAAGGAACGAAATAACCAGTCCGATAATTACCCATAGGACAAGCAGGAAAGTCAGGTCTCTTTTTTCCATGACAATTTGTCCAGGAGCCATTTTTTCAGTCGAAACTGGATTTTATATCGCCTTCTGCAGATTCTATTTTTTATCAGTTTCATCCCCGGCCGCCAGAAAAGTTTTGAATTTCGTTTCCAGTTCTTTTACCCATTCGTCGTGTATCTGATACCAGTATTTTTTTCTCGACTCGTCGTGCTCTACGGCCATGGGTATATGCACGGCTTCCAGGTAGGCTATGTCCCTCATTATGCTTATCAGGGTGCCGTATTCAGCAAGTTCTTCCTTGCGCATGGAATAGAGCATGTTATGCAGGGTTTTTCCGAACCGTTCCAGATTCCGGACCGCTTTTTCGCTGCCCCTTGCGGAAGAAGGATCGATCATGATAAATCTAAACCTGATGTAGAGCTTTTCGACAAACCTGTCGTCTATGAATTTATCCGAGAGTTTTTCACTTATCTCGGGATCTCGCCATTTTTCAAGGCCTCTTTGAATGTCATTCAGTTCAGCCTTGGATATTATTTTTATCAGCAGATGAAGAAATTTACTCGAATCCAGGGTGGATGAACCCATATCGGCCGATAAAGGAGCATGAAACGAAACAAGAAAAAACATTATTAAAACAAACACCGTTGAGATTTTCATTTTTCCTCCGCCTTATCCGATTCCCCTGATATAAGTTCGGGAAAGTTTTTCAGATCAAACTTAAAAGTCTCTTTTCTTCCTCCTCTCTGCAGGCTTACGACCTGTATCCACATTCTGTATCTTTTACCGCGCATTACCCTGTCGCGCGGGACTCTGAACTGCAGGAGTTCGCGGGTCAGTGTTCCGGAGCTCTTCTCGTCTTCCGCTTTTTTGAATGTTATAAAACCTTTGTCTTTCTTTAAGGTAGGGTAGGACTCCTCTTCTTCCAGGGAAGCCAGAAGCACATCCTTCGTCTCTATGCTCAGGCGCCCTAACCCGGGCCCTACTATAAGGGCATTGTATATTTTGGGCTTGTTTTTGTGCATCCTTACCGTGACTTTGGCTTCCACGATGTTGTCTATTGCATGAGCGTCCACGGCCACTATTACATCGTTATCCCTCGCGGCCTGCCTGAGGAGCTGTTTTTTTTCGGCGCACGGAGCGCTTGAGATAAAAGCAAAGCAAAAAGACATAGGCAAAACCAGAGTCAACGCTGTAATTTTCGCCTTTTTCCGCATATGTACCTCCTTTTACTGACTTAACGCTGTCCATATCCTGGGACCCAGGAACATGGCTATGAAAAAAAATAACAGGTAAATCATGAATAATTTTGACGCTACAGGATAAATTTTCGCTCTTTCGGGCCTGCCTTTTGTATTTTTGCAACAGACATAATATATGTATAAAAAAATAACCGTCGGAACCGCCAAAAAAAGAAAAGGGTACAACCCATGAACGTTATAAGCGCTAAGCCTCATTTTTTAATATCAGGCATTTAGCCACAGAGGCGGCTATTTTTCTTCCGCTATCGTCTTCGAGTCTCATAAATCAATACACGTGTCGCTTTATAAGCTGAGCCCCTACCTCGTACACTATATTGTCGCTATCCTCACCTGTCGCAAACTCTTCCGTCCATATGACTCTGGCCTTTGAGCGGATGGGATTATTACCGTAAGGATCTTCTATGCAAATGGTCAATATGCTGTCCCTGGGTATACTCTTTTCCGTAGGAAAACGAAGGCCGTTTTTGCATATGTTTTTTGTAAGACTCTCTCCTGTTGAGGATGTCACGGGTTCGGAGTAGTTAAGCTTTAGCAATATATCGTAACGCTTAGAGTGTCTCCTGTCGTTAATAAAAGACTCGTCGGATTCTTTTTTCATGCGGAATATACTTAACATTTTCATATAACACTTTCCATGCCTTTGGTCAGGGATTCCATAAGCCTCCCTATGTATAAAAGGGGTTTATCCAGGAATTCCACTCCGGCCTCAAAATGCTGTTCCGTGGCCTTGTCCATGGGCTCGTTCCATACCCAGATAACTTTCCCGCGGCATCTGGTCTTGAATTTCGAGGAGTATTTAAATATTTCCAGGTCCAGCATGGCCCCGGGTTGCAGTTTCTTCAACAGGGACATCCTTACGCCGCCGCCACTGATGTTTTTTGTGGTTGTGCAGAATTCCCCGTCGCTTCCTTGCGGGCTGTACCTTACAGCCAGCTCGCCTTCCACCCTTTCAAAAAGGCGGTTGTCGGTGCTAAGGCGCATAAGTCACCTCCTTTGTTTGCGTAAAAAGTTTTTCCGTTCTGAAACCGTTTACAATTCTGTAAAACAAAAAATAAGTTAAGGGATATACCGGGTTTTTTATCTGGTCCAGCAACAGATGTGCCGTGAGGCTTGCGGCGACGGATAGCCATACGGCGTCCGGCCGTTTTAAAAAAGCCAGGAACCAAATAATTATTAGTATTTCGTAAGAATGAAATACCAGAAAAAGTTTTTTAAAATCGTTGTGCGCGTTTCCGCATGCCGCGTATACCTTTTTAAAATCAAGCGAAAAACCCCTCTCCCTGATATACTCCATGTAATGATCTATGTCGACCAAAACACCCGCTATAATAAACCATAACGATGCCGCCGGAGAGCCGGTAATCGCGTAGAAAACCGAACTTCCGATTACAGATACAATGATATGTCCCGGAGTTTTCATCGAAGCCTGCTCCCGTCGTAAGGGCAGAACTTTGCCCTGTTCGCGTCGAATATTCTTCGGCACACCGGGCACATAACCCTGGTACGCCGTTTCTTAGCCACTGCTGCCCCTTCTTTCCTGTTTACGGTTGTCTGCCGGCCGGCATACACGCTTTTCTCCGAACCGCTCTTTATCATGCTGGGAATGTAAAGCTCCATCATTTTTATCCTTTTATCGACGTAAGGATGGCTTCTCAGGAATACGAAACCCATGGAATCTTTTTCTGTTTTTTTCAGTTTCTTAAGGAAAGATATCATGGCGTAGGGGTCGTAATCCGCTCTGTAAGCGTATTTGGCACCGAGTCTGTCGGCGAGCAGTTCGTCTTCTCTGGAGTATCCGAGCAGGATAAGATTGTAGCTTACGGATATCGCTTTCTGAAAATCCCGCAGCCCGGCTTTTCTTAGAGCAATGTTCATCAGGATGTCATAACCCAGTTTGGCCTGAAGTTTTTTAGCTATATGCCTCGCTGCTATATGGCCTATCTCGTGGCCTATAACGCAAGCCAGTTCGTCGTCAGTGGCTTTTTTAACGAGGCCGGAGTTCACGTATACATAACCCCCGGGCGTGGTAAAAGCGTTCAGGGAGTCGTCGTTTATTACGTAAAAGTGATAAGCCAGGTCTTGTCTGTCGGAAACTTTTTTTAACAGGTCACCGATTTTGTTTACCCTGGCTGTCAAATCAGGGTCGTCGCTTATGTCGTATTCTTTTGATATTTCGGCGGATAGTGTTTTTCCGATGGAGACTTCGGCGGGTGTGGTCACGAAAAGATACTCTTTTTGCCCGGTTGCGGGATTATAAAACGTCGCGCAACCGGGCAAAAAGAGTAAAATAAGAAAGATTAGTGTTTTACACCTCTTCTTCACCATTGCTTCCGTGCCTCCGTTAACTCAGGAGCCTTTGCGCTATACCGGAGACGGTTTTTCCGTCTGCCCGGCCCTTCAACCTGGCCATGGCCTCCTTCATGACTTTTCCGAAGTCGGATTTAGATGACGAACCGGTTTCCTCGACGACTTTTTTAATTACCTTTTCTATTTCTTCGGCCGGCATTTCTTCGGGCATATATGATTTAAGTATGTCGAGCTCTTCCGATTCTTTTTCCGCCAGGTCTTCGCGTCCGCCTTTTTTAAAGCTCTCTATGGCGTCCTGCCTCTGTTTTATCTGTTTGGATATTATTTTTATTACGTCCTCGTTTTTAAGAGAATCTTCCTTTTTATCTATGCAGGCGTTGCGAATGGCCGCCCTTACCATACGAAGAGTGGACGTCCGTAAAGGTTTTTTTTCTTTTATGGATAGTTTCAGGTCTTCGGCTATTTTGGCGTCCAGGCTATTCACGTTTATCCCCTATCTTTCCGTACATCAGGTCACACAGGAATTTAAGAAAGGTATTTTTATTGTCTTCCTCTATATCCGCGAATTCTATTCCGGCGGCGTACGACATCTTGCCTCCTTCCGGCACCTCCCTTGACCAAAGCACGACGCCTGAGAGATGAGCGGGATTCAGAGCTTCGGGTATGTGTATCTTGAACTGTATCTTGGAACCGGTTTCGAGCTTCTCGTCCGTCAATAGCTGTATGCCCCCGGCGCTCACGTCTCTTGTTATCCCGGTCTTTTCGATTTTCGGGTTTTTCTGAGTTATATAGTTTACCTTCAGGGATATCACGAACCTTATGAATTTTCTGTTTTCTTTCATAATTTAGTCCAATCTTTGGATCGCCAGCTCAGGGAGCTTTATTTCTTTGTACGTTATGCCCGCCTCTTTAAAAAGCTTTCTGAAGGTCTTGTCGGAATATCTGCCCCCGGTCACGAATTTTTTGATTTTAGCGTTTACTATCATTTTCGCGCATAGAATACAGGGTGAATGCGTGCAATAAATAGTGCTCCCGGAAACGTCTATGCCATGCAGGCTGCCCTGTATTATCGCATTCTGCTCGGCGTGTATAGCCCTGCATATTTCGTGCCGCTCTCCCGAGGGGATACCGTTTTTATCTCTCAGGCACCCTAACTCAGAACAATCCTTGACGCCGCTGGCCGCACCGTTATACCCGGTGGTAAGGATGTGTTTGTTTCTCACTATCACGGCGCCTACATGGTGCCTGAGGCACGTAGATCGCTCGGCGACCAGATAAGCTAATTTTAAAAAATATTCATCCCATTCGGGCCTGTTTAAGAGCTTCATCTATTTTAACGTAAAATTCCTTAAGAGTCCCGTCATTTTTTATCAGAAAATCGGCGGCGTTCAAACACCTGTTGAGCTGCTGATTATCCGGTCTGTTCCTGTTCTCGTTCTCTTCTGTTTTTATAAAATCCATCAGGGTTAAGGCGTCTCCTTTACGTTGCCTTCCGAGGCTTCTTTTGAATCTGGTCTCAACGGAAGCGGTTATACCGAATAAGACAAACCCCTTCTTTTTCCTCAGCATATCGACTTCGCCGGGATTCCTGATGGAATCCACGACAAAGTCATGCCCTTCTTCCATTTTTCCGGCGATCCTTTCCGCGAGGCATGACGAACCGTGTTCTTTCCTGAGGCGATTGCCGAGGGCTATCAGGTTTTCCCTTAAGGGCGCTATGCTTCTTTTTTTTGCTTCTTCCCTTAATGCGTCGGATAAAGAGCGATATTCAAAACCCTTTAGTTTAAGATAGTCCGCGGTCTCCCCTTTTCCGGAGGCATTTGGACCGGTAAGACCCACTATCATTTTATCTTACCCCGGCTCCTGACGGCATTTCCTTATCGCAGGTTATTAAAGCCATTTTGTCGCCACTGCCCGAGGCAAGTATCATGCCCTGGCTTTCCACTCCTCTTATCGTTACCGGGTCAAGGTTATTTACGAGAACGACCTGCTTGCCTCTGATATCATCCGCCGAATAAAAAGGTTTGATTCCGGCGACTACTTGCTTGTTCTCCGCTCCTGCCTCAACGGTCAATACGTAGAGCTTGTCCGCGTCGGGATGTTCTTTCACCTCTTTTATCCGGGCGATCTTAAGGTCTAATTTTTTAAAATCCTCGATTGAGGCCATAATATCCTCCCTGTAAGCTTTTCATTATTGTACCAATTTTCTACGAGTATGTCTATAGAACCTTTATGATTAAATCTCAAAATCGAGCATATCCCTGCCCACCAATATCTCACCCTGAAATTCCTTTTTGCACGGACTGACAAGGTCATACTGTTCGCAAATCGGATACATATGCACAAGTACTATTTTTTTTACACCGGCTTTCCGCGCTAAAATACCCGCGCTTTCGGGTGTAAGATGCCCTTTCATTTTTAACTCATCCGGAAAAGAGCATTCCACCGCAAGGAGTTCGGCGTCCCGGGCAAGCTCAACGGCTTCTTCGCAGTAATCCGTGTCTCCCGTATATACAAAGGCCTTACCGTCCGGAGCGGTGACGCGATAACCGCTTCCTCCGTCATGGTGGAGAAGTTTTTTGTTTAATACGCAATGGCCGTCGATGGATATCGATTTGTCCGTAATCTCCTCTATTGACAGCTTGTAGGCATCCGTGCAAATCGTGTAATCGTGCAGGCCCTTAAGACGATTGTAGTATTCTTCCAGCCCGGAAGGGCCGTATATCAGGAGATCTTTCTTTCTTACAGAGGGCGGTATTTTCGCCGCGAACAATATTTCGGCAAGCCCCGCTATATGGTCGAAATGAAAGTGAGTGTAAAAAGCGGCATCGAGGTTGAGGCAGTCAATGCCCGTCGATAGAAGCCTCTTGAGGCTTCCGGGGCCGCCGTCCAGAATAAAGGCCTTATTCGGGGTTTTTACGGCTATGCAGGGTGCATTGCGTTCGCGGGACGGAACCCCGGTCCCCGTGCCGACAAGTATGATTTTCATTTTTTTATTCGCGTTTCAGTCTGCTCAGGTGCGCCAGCAAAAGAGCTTCGCATTCGGGTGTGATTTTCAAAAATTGTATGCCGGCGAAGAACAGCCGCCTTCCCTTACTATCCGTTTTTTTTCCGTCTTTGACCCACATGACTTTCCCCGCAACGGAAACTTTTTTGGAAAAATCGGGGAGTTCTATTTCAAGCGTAAGCATGTCCTTTTTTTTGAGCTTTTCGTAAGTTACCAGGCACAGCCCTTTTTTGGAGATGTTGGTTGTTTTGGAGGCTTCGAAAACAGAGGGCTGGGGCGCTTTCGTAAGGTCGTATCTGATTCTTAATTCTTCACCGAAACGGACATAGCGCCTTTTTTCCTTAAGCACCCAATATTTACTGGCTAAGCCGTGGCTTCGGCTGTTCCTCAGCCTTCTTTCCTCTCCCCAGAGAAGAAAGAGTATAATAACTAATACGATTAAGGTGACGGTATATATCAGATACATGCGCCTCTCCCGCTAAACTATACTATATATTCTATCATTTTTATTCGGCCATCTCAATCCTTTTTGATACAGGGGGATGTGTATACAGCATTATTTCATAAAAACCGCCCGGGTCCGGATCGCTGAGATTTTGTTTCGATAATTTAGTCATGGCTGATATGAAAGCATCTCTGTTCCGCGTCAGCTTCAACGTAAAAGCGTCCGCGTCTTTTTCGAGTTTACGCGAAAGCCAATTCGACAGAGGTACCGGCGGAACGCTTAACCAGGATATTACCCCGTACAGCAACAACAGCGACTTGAGATCGAACAACTCCTCGTATCCGAGCATAGGGTGTATTTTTAAAAAAACCTCGTTCGAGAAATAAAAAATCAGTAAGGTCGATAGCCCTCCCCAAAGGATAAGCTTGAGGCTGTGATGCAGTTTATGATGACCAAGCTCATGGCCCATTACGGACTCTATCTCCTCCGTGGTGAAATTTTTCATCAATGTGTCGCATAGGATTATCCTTTTGCCGTTTCCCAGACCTATGACAGCGGCGTTGGCTTTTTTGGTTTCCCTGCTTATGTCGATTTCATATACCCCTTCTGTTCTGAAGCCCACCTTGGAGACAAGGGAATCTATTCTGTCCTTCAGCTTACCGTCTTTAATGGGCGAGTATCTGTAGAACAGCGGTACTATGAACGCAGGCGTGATTCCGGCTATTACAACAGACAGCATGAACCATACCGCGGCCGTATACAGCCACCAGTATAAAGTCGCGTATCTGAGAAAAAAATACAGCGTAAAAGCAAGAGGAAGAGATATGATAAAGGACAGCGAAACCTCTTTCAGTTTTTTCCGGAGCCAGTCCGCCGGGTTCTGGTTTGAAAGAGAGAATTTATGTTCGAGGGCGTATTCGGAATAATAAGATAACGGACTTGTCAAAAGGTAATAGGCAGCCTGAAAAAACAACAGATAGATGCATAGCGCGACATAAATATTTTCCGATATCGCGAAGGCGCTTTTTTGCATGAGATTCCCGAGTCCGCTTATGACCATGAGCGAAATTACAGCGGGAGTGGCGAATATTTTAGCCAGCCCTGCTCTGTGACGTTCTTTCGAGTATTGCTTGGCTCTGTATTTTTTATGATTCACGCTGTTCCATGTAGATTTTTCTTATGTTTTGCAGTACCGACCGGTACCGGTCGGTTGCATAGTCCGGATAGGTCCATTCCATTGGTTCGAACCCGCCCTTTCTCCATCTAAGGGTGACTTCCGCGAAGATCCCTCTGTCCAGATATATCCTGTGATAGTAGTCTTTCGTGGTGGCGAGTACGAGCTTCGAATCGTTTATGTATCCCGGATCAATGTTTATAAGCCGCGCAGGGCCGTCTTTACGGCTTACGGAGAATTTTTTTTCCAGTTTATTAGCGCTTATTTTTATCTCCGTAATTTTCTCGGGGGATATCAGTTTTTCGTACGAGATAAAAATTCTTTTAAGGGATTGCCCCATCTCGCAGGAATAGTAGTTTGTGTAATCAAAGCGTAATACGGGACTCTTGTAATCGATTCTACCGAATCGGGCCACAAAAAACTCTTCGATTTCATCGAAGAGTTTTTTGTGACGAGCCAGCAAACCCGTTATCAGCTTAACCTTTGGCGGCTCGGTAGCTTTTCCCATGATACTATGACTTATAGCCTATTTTTCTCAAGAAATCCTTCCTCTGCTTTATATCGTCTTCGGATTCGATTCCTTTGGGCGCAGAACCGTCGATCACGCCGATTATGCCCCTGCCGCCGCCGGAACCTTCGACGGTCAATACTTCCAGATCGTTTGCCGTGGCGCAGTATATTCCGCACACTTCCGGAACGTTCTTTACGCTCCCGATAACGTTTATCGGAAAGGAGTTACCCAGTAATATTATGAAAAAATGTCCCGCGGCTACGGACATGGCGTTTTTTTCCGCGAGTTCCCTAAGGGGCTCATCTGTCCCGGAGCTTCTGATGAGACACGGTCCGGACGCCTCGCAAAACGCCAGACCGAACTTAATGTCCGGTACGGTGCTTACGAGAGCCTCGTGTATGTCTTCCACGGTTTTAATAAAGTGTGACTGCCCTATTATTGCGTTTAAACCTTCGGGTTTTTCTATTTTTACGGATGCTATTTCCATAATCCTTACACGTTCATACGTATTTCGGCGTCGTCTACCCGGCCGGAATCCATGTGTTCTTCTATGCTCTTCTGGTCTTTTCTCGATATGTCCGTAAAGAATATCGCTATATTATAATGCGCCTTGTCGGTGTCGTTCAGTATGACGGGCTCGGACCTTACGACAACTCCTCTGCATTTAATTTTTGTCGTCTTCGCGGAACCGGACTTGGCCGGAAGCAATATCATGACCTCTATCTTGGACATCAGGGGCAGAAGCCTGGTTACACGGCAGTATATGCCGGACGGACTTATATCTACGGTTTCGGTGATGACGTCAAAACTGTTATCCGCTATCTTCAAAGGCAGTTGTTTTTTTGTCCTGTGGTGTTTTCTGCGTTCTCTTATCATGACGCCTTTTTTTCCTGTTTATCCTTTTTCTTCTTTTCGTCTGCTTTCCAGCAGCGTTTACCGCAATAGTAGCCGTTATTCCTGTAGTACCACGATTTTCTGCTGAGTCTTTTATTGCAATTCATGCAGTTTGTGGGTTTTTCCGGTGTTGTTTTTTTCTCATCAGCCATGTTTTATCCTCCGTATCGGGCATTCCCCGCACAATGGTTTTTTCGGTTTACAAATATTTTTTCCAAGCTCGACTATAAGGGCATGGTACTCGTTGAATAACTTAACATCCTTTTTGAGATTTGCCGAGAAGATTGCCTGCGTTTCGGCGTAGTCAGCCCTCTCGGATACGTACCCATGCCGCGCGAATATTCTCCTGGTATAGGCATCGACCACAAAAACGGGCTTTTCGCCGGCATACAGCAATATACTGTCGGCAGTTTCTTCCCCTATACCGTTTACATTCAGAAGCTTCGCTCTGAGGCCGGAAAGATCATCTTTGAA
>CAZEGO010000044.1:0-10322 GCA_964511955.1 uncultured Planctomycetia bacterium
AAAAGATGGATTTTCAGGCTAGCGGGGTATATGATGTGTCTTCCGGTCCCTTTTATTTAATTAATTAAAAATGAAGCTCCATCGCGCGCGGAGGACAAGCCTTTATGCACAACTCGCAGGCTATGCATTTCTCACCGTAAAAGTTTACTTTTCTGGTCTTCTCGTCTACGACCAGGGCTCCAGCAGGACATATAGGAACGCATGCGCCGCAATGAGTACATTTGGCCTCGTTCCTTTTGATGTCCTTCGAAAGTGGCTGTACCGTAACCCCCAGATCCCTTATAAAGCTCATGGCTTTTTTAAGATGCTCTTCTCTTCCCGTAAGCTCAAGGACCAAAAGCCCTTCTTCTCTGGGAGTTATATAAGCCTTCAGTATGTTAAACTGTAAATCATAGTCCTTAACCAGTTTACTGATTATAGGCTGATCCACCAATCTATGCGGAAATTTCAAGACAATCCTTTTGGAAACCATAACAACCTCCCGAGCCTACCTCTCAAGCTCGACTTCGCCTTTAACGCCTAAACTGTCTTCGTATATTATAAGAGCTCCTTTGACTCCCGGAACCGACATGGCAAATGCTAGAGCGTGTTCAATGTCGGATTTTTCTTTGGTCATATTACAGGCAGCGGTAGCTACCGTATCGGCCAAAGTCGTCGATTTTGATATTATAACACACGCGTCCGCTTTTCCAAAGCTCAAAGAGTGCCCCACCGTACCCGAAGACGTGCAGACTCCCAAAGGCGTATCCTGAGGCTTTATTTTTATATAAATCCTGCCGCTCAGAAAAGACGTTCCTGCAAAAACGGAAACAGTCCTTTCTCTATCCGATTTCAGGAAGATATCGCCTCCGTTTTCTACTATTATTTCTCCGGAGTGTTTCAATAATTCCAGGCCGGCAAATTCTGATATAGCCCCGGCGATACCGGCCATAGGCCCGGTACCGGCCAGTTTCGACGCGCGTATCATGTCTTTTATGATATCCGTCTCATTTCCTATAGGGTCCAAAGGTTTAAGCGCTTCTTTGAATCCCGGACGAAAGCTTATGTACTCCTCAATACATAGCCTGTATTTTCTTAAAACCGCCTCGGCTAAAGAGCGTATGTCCTTCCGTGCTAAAATTATAACATCGGTTTCCAGGATACTTAATTCATTGGCCACCAGATCGTCTACGCGCTGCCACCTTCTGTAAAATCTTTCCTCATAATCATTTTTTTTGCTCATATTTAAAAAGTCTCTATTGATTCGACGTAAATTTTGTCACCCTCAAGTACCTCGTTTAAATGGCTCTTACAGGAGGGACAACCGCTCAAACCCTCATCGGCTCCGAACTCCTGTCCGCAATCTTTGCATTTAAATCGTGCCTTGACCTTGATAAAAGAAAGTTTCGCTCCTTCCAGATATCCGCCTTTCACCCTCTCTCTGAAATGAAACTCAAAATGAGACGGCGTGATATGCTCCAGCTCGCCTATCGCGATATTGATTCTTTTTACATCGCTTTCTTTTACCTCCTTTTTTAACCTGGATTTTATGGCGGCTATAATGTCGTCTACCATTCCTATCTCATGCATATAACAACCTTTCTGTTTTTTAACAAATCCTTGGGAGCTGCTCCCCTGAAATCATATCTACTATTCTCCTGCCGCCTATTGATGTCCTTAAATATACCTTTTTTTTCTTTGAGTTCATGACTTCGCCTATTATTCGGCTGTTTTTCCCCAGGGGGTGTTTTTTCATCCCGGACAGAACCTTATCCGCTTTATCCGGGGAGACTATAAACACCGCCTTTCCCTCATTGGCCATATACAAAGGGTCAAACCCCAATATCTCAAAGAACTCCCTCACGGATTTTTTTACCGGAATATCGGACTGGTTTATCATCATGTCATAGCCGCAGGAAAGGCTTATCTCGCTCAAAGTGGTGGCGAGCCCTCCTCTCGTGGGATCTCTCATAAATTTAACTGAGGCGTCTATAATGTTACCGATAAGTCCGTTAAGGGACGCGCAGTCACTCTTTATTGTTGATTTGAATTTAAGCTCTTCCCTTGCCATAAGTATGGCGGCCCCATGGTCACCGAGTGTCCCGTTTATTATTATTTTATCTCCGGGTTTTATTCTTTTAACCGAGAGATTGCTCGTTCCGTATATTTGTCCTATGCCCGAGGTATTGATGAAAATCCTGTCCGCGCTGTTTTTCTCGACTACCTTAAAGTCTCCCGTCACGATTTTGACTCCGGCCTGATCGCATGCCTGTTTCATGGAAAGGATTATTTTTTCCAGCTTATCATAGCCGAACCCCTCTTCGACGATAAGGCCGCATGACAAATATTCGGGCATGGCCCCCGAAACGGCTAAATCATTCACCGTGCCGCATACCGAAAGCTTGCCTATGTCTCCCCCCGGGAAAAATATAGGATTAACCACGAATGAATCCGTGCTGTAGGCAAGCTTGCCGCGAATGTTTTTTACAAATGCCGCGTCCCCGAGTTCTCTTAAGCACGCGTTGTCAAAATTCTTAAGCAAAAGCTTTTCTATCAGCTCGTGCATCGCTTTACCGCCGTTACCGTGCAATAAGGTTATAGTCTTCATGTCCTGTATTTATAATAAGCCGCGCAGGCACCCTCGCTCGAAACCATACACGCCCCTTGTGGATTCCCGGGATCACATTCCTTCCCGAACAGGCGACAGTCAAAAGGCGTCTTTATGCCTTTTAATATGGCTCCGCATATACATTCTCTGTCTTCCTTGGTCTCGATCTCAGGCAACGCAATTCGCTTAAGTGCGTCCACACCGGCATATTCTCTCCTGATGTTCATACCGCTGTCCTCTATAATACCTAGCCCTCTCCATTCGGAATCTTCGGTAAAAAACACTTTATCAAGCAGATTCCTCGCCTTTTTGTTCCCGTCTTTTTTTACCACTCTCTCGTATTCGTTTTTTACCGACTTTTTTTTGGATTCCATGCTGTCTAAAATCATCATAATACCCCGTAAGATATCCAGCGGCTCAAAACCGGCCACGACGCAGGGTATTCCGTAATTTTTAACTATAATATCATACGGTCGTGTGCCTGTTATGGCGCTGACGTGCGCCGGGCATATAAAACCGTTTATTTTTACGCCGGGGTCTTCGACGAGAACTTTCATAGCCGGTAAAACTGTTTTATGCCCGGAATAAACAAAAAAATTATTTATTTTTTTTCTTCCGGCCAAATCTGCGGTCGATGCGACAGCCGGAGCCGTGGTCTCAAAACCTATGCCAAGAAAAACAACTCTTTTGCCGGGATTTTTTACGGCGAGCTCCAGAGCATCCAGCGGAGAATATACAACCCTGACCTCTTTACCCAAGGATTTCTCTTTCATGAGGCTGGAACGGGAACCGGGAACCCTCATCATATCACCGAAAGTGACCACAATAGTGTCCTTTAATCCGGCCATCGCTATAGCCCTGTCGATATAAGATTTTGGAGTAACGCATACGGGACAGCCCGGCCCGGATAAAAGAGTAATATTTGCGGGAAGCAGATCTCTCAGCCCGTATCTGCATATAGACATGGTATGGGTGCCGCATACTTCCATTACGTTTATAGCCGAAAAATTTTTTGATTTTTCATGGATAGCATCGGATAACCTGGCCGCGATCTTATTATTTCTGAACTCGTCTATGTATTTCATAATTCCCCGAGTATTTTCAGTGTTTCCTCGGCTTTGACGGGGTCCAGTTTTTCTATGGCAAACCCCGCGTGTACCATCACGTAATCACCGACCTTGGGCTTCGTAATAAAATTTACGGCGATACTTCGCTCGACGCTGCCACTGGAAACAACGGCCCTGTCGCCGTTTATTCTCAATATTTTCATAGGAATCGCCAAACACATACTCTACCTTCATTTCATGCCTAACCCACCTTGTCCCACCCCCGGCGCGGGACAAGGTGGGTTAGGCATGGTGGTTTTTGTTCTATAGACTCATAACAGCCTGGCCCAGGGATATGCCGCCGTCGTGCGCTGGAACTTTTTTGTGAAAAAATACTTCGCATCCCTTTTTTTCCAGAAGCGGTTTTACGTTTTGGGTAATGTAATTATTTTGAAACACTCCCCCGCTCAGACAAACTCTTGAAGTTTTATGGCGTTTTCTCAGCGAAACGCAGACATCCACCATCATATAACACACGGCATCATGAAATTTTTTTGAAATTTCACCTGCGGTTTTTTTTCTTTTTAAATCTCTGACAACGCTTTTTATAACGGGGGTCCAGTCTATCTCTACAAGACCTCCCGTATCAATATAATCGAATTTATATTTTTCCTGCCGCCTTATATTTTCCGCTGTAGTTTTTATGGCTTTCTCGAGAACGACAGCCGCTTCCCCCTCATATCCGGTATGCTCGCAGAGCCCTGTAATGGCCGAAATACCGTCAAAGAGCCTTCCCATGCTGGAAGTCAGAGGAGAGTTTATTCTTTTATTCATGGCCTGCCTCAAAAGCTCGATTTTATCCTCGCCCTTTGAGCTCAGGAAATGTAATTTTAACTTTTTTAATTCTCGTCCCGAAGCTTCATTAAGATAGCTCAGGCCCATACGCCAGGGCTCTTTTACGCAGGCATCTCCGCCGGGCATGGGAGCGTATCTTAAATGCGCCTGTCTGCTTAAATTCCCGACGCCTCCCGTAAAAAATTCCCCTCCCCAAATATTGCCGTCCAAACCAAATCCCGTACCGTCAAACGCCACGCCTATAAATTTGCCCTTAAGGCCGTTATCCACCGCGCAGCTTGTTATATGCGCCTCATGATGTTGTACCTTGCTCACCCGGTTTGTCTCAATTACATCGGCAAGCAACGCGGAATTATAATAAGGATGCAGGTCACACGCTATTATGTCAGGTTTTGTTTTAGTATCCCTTAACGCGTTAAATATTTTTCTCCTGAATAACGCCAGTTTTTTTACACCGTACAGATTGAACGGTGTGTTATAAAGATAAGCCGTTCCGTTTTTTACAATGCAAAACCCGGCTTTTGAGTCAGACCCCAGGGCCAAAATCTTTTTTTTGGTTATAATGGGAAGTTTTATTTTAATAAAATCCATGTCGGAAAGAACCGTTTACCCCAAGCCGCCCTTTGCCATTGTGGACACTTCTCGAATCTTCTTCATTATATCGTCCGTCAGGTTTTCCGGGAGAGTGCCCATTCCGCAGCTTGGCGTAATCAGCGATCTCGATACAAGTTTTTCCCAAGCTATTCCCTTTGATTGAAGCCTCTCCAGTTCTCCCGAAAATCTGTTAAAAATAGACATAGAGGTTTCTTCCATTACCGACTTGGACGTAGGGACTATTCCCCAGGCAAGATAACCGCCTTTCTTCAGGAAACTATCGATTTGGGAAGGATACAAAGATAAAGCATCTGCATATGAGTAAGCGTCGAAATTTATGATATCCGTCCCGGTTTCGGCCAGAAGAGACCAATCCGTGTTTCCGCAGCAGTGAATCGCCGCCAAAGCCTCTTCGGAGTGTATCTTCCCGGTCAAAGCGTTTATCACGGATATCACGTCTTTTCTTTCTATATTTATAAAACTGGAACCGAAACTCGTCAGATACGGCTCGTCTATGAATAATATTATGTTATCGGATACCTCCTTCAGCCGTTCTATCTGCCACAACACCTTCATTTCCAATAATTTAACATAGGCGTCTCTCAAAGTGTCGTTATAAATAATGGATTTCCCCTTTTCGTCTACCACGCTCAAACCGAAACTTATGGGACCGGTGACATGCCCTTTGACATATACGGAATGCGTCTTTTTCATCTCCTCCAGAAAAACGTAAAACCCCTCCGCAAAACGCCTGCTTATTCCGAAATTTCCGTAATCGCCGGATATGTACGACTCATATAGTTTACCCAAATCCTCGCTTAAATCTTTTGAGGTATCGACGTATATTTTTCTGTCATCGTGGTTTATAACAACACCGGGTAGGCCTTCCGCGTACTGGACGTACATATTCTCCTGAAACCCTTTCTTCGGAAGCTGCGGCCAAAACGGTATATCGAATGTGTCCCGCATCATAGACACGGCCCTTCTCGTATCGGAATAAGGCAGACTTCCTATGCCTGTAGTGAGGAATTTCTCTTTAATGTTCATCATGGATTATTTTAACACCCGGCTCTTTTTTGGTCAAAGTTTATATTCTCTTCAGATCTTTACCTACTTCCTCTATCGCGAAGGCCCTGGTCATACGACCTTGAATGTTATATTTATAAAGAATCCCGTTATCCCTGTCTAAAAAATATAGTACGTTGCTCTCTCCGGAAAAGGTAACGCCGGGAGATATCGAAGTTTTGCACTCGCCTTTTTCGGGAGAACTGAAGAAAATCAAGGCACACGCGCAGAAAAACCCCGCGATGAACGTTAAAAACCTGTTTTCTTTAACCATTTTATCCTCCTTTTTTTACGGTTACCCTTAAACGGCATAATCCCCAGGACCTTTACTCCCGATAACTCCTCTATTATATCGGGGTTTGTAACGACCGATATGTCTTTTCCGGTTTTTGAACTGTGATTTATTATTATTCCTGCTATCTTAATTTTATTTCTCTTCAAAATATCCAGTGTCATAAGAGTATGATTTATGGTTCCCAAATCCGGCCTGGCAACGACGATAACCGCGAGTTTCATTTCCTTGATGAGGTCGGTAACGTAGAAAGCTCCGACTCTTTTTTTATGCAAAGGGACCATTATGCCGCCCACGCCTTCTACTATAATAAAATCGCCGTTTGATTTTAACTTCTTGAAAGAGCAGCGGACACGGTCAAGCCTAAATTTTTTATTCTCCAGCCTCGCGGCCACCATGGGAGCCAACGGAAGTTTAAATGCAACCGGGTTTATGTCTTCTATCGGGAAGCCGCAGTGGGAAGATTTTTTTAATATCACGGCGTCCCGGCATACCTTTTTTACGCCCGAAGCCACGGGTTTCATGACAGAAACCTTATATCCCTTGTCGTTTAATTCTACGGCTAAAGCGGCCGACACCTCGGTCTTGCCTATGCCCGTATCCGTGGCCGTGATAAAATACCCTCTCATAATTATATTCTCCCGAAAACGTCTATCAATCTGCGGATATGTTCGTCCTTATGCGTGGCCATGACCGAAAGCCTGATCCTGCATCCGGTTTTCGCTACCGTGGGCGGCCTGATACCCGGAGCCAGTATTCCCTCCCGCAGTAAAAATTTCGAAGTCATCATAGTTTTTTCGGCATTGCCCAGCCATACCGGTATTATCTGTGTTTGTGAACCCATTATATTAAAACCGAGAGAAATCAGCCCTTCTTTCAGGTTTTTCACGTTCGACCAGAGCTTTTTTCTCAGGGCCATGCCTCTTTCGGCAATATCGACGGCTTTAACGGAACCTCCTAAAATAGCCGGCGGCAAGGCCGTAGTGTAAATAAATGACCTTGCTTTGTTGCGTATATACTCTATCAAAGATCTTTTGCCTGCGATAAAACCGCCGAGATTACCCAGAGCTTTGCTCAAAGTACCCATATTTATATCAACGCCCTCTTTATACCCGTGATATTCGCAACTACCCCTTCCGTGGGAGCCTAAAACTCCGGTAGCGTGCGCGTCGTCTATCATAAGCATAGCCCCGTACTTTTTCGCTATCCGAATAAGCTCCCGAACCGGAGCTATGTCCCCGTCCATACTGAATACACCGTCGCTAACAATAAGTTTCTTTTTGAGAGATTTAGACTTTTTTAAAATACTGTCCAGTCTGTCGAGGTTTTTATGAGGATACACTCTTAATTTCGCGCCGCTTAACTTTATACCGTCGATTATACTGGCGTGATTGAGTTTATCGCAAAGAACAAGATCATCTCCGCTCATAAGAGCGCTTATTACTCCGAGATTAGCCATGTAACCGGTAGGAAAGACTATGGCACTTTCGGTATTTTTAAATTCGGCGATCCTCTTCTCCAGCTTTTCGTGAAGATGCATATTTCCCGAGATAAGACGAGAAGCACAGGCACCGGTTCCGTATTTTTTAACCGCGTCTGTCTGCGCTTGAATCACCTCGGGATGCGAGGCAAGTCCCAGATAATTATTGGAAGAAAAAAGAAGAAGCTCCCTGCCCTCCGCCGAAACAACAGGCCCCTGCATCCCGTCAACGCAAACCATCTCCCTGAAAAGCCCCTTCTTCTTTAAACTCTCGATCTCAGCGTTCAACCACTCCATAACCCCTATTAGCTTTCTCTTCTATTGGTAAGCTATTTTGGCAACATTATTCTTACGAACCTAAAAAGACGAGCGAGAAAGAATATTGAGTCGGATTTTCCTTGCTGGGAAAAATACGACGCTCGCCAAAATAGCTTGCCAATAAATAGAGGAGAAACTACCTTCTCTACCTCATCACCATGGGCATAAACTCAGTAGACCCATACATCCCGTAAATCGCGTGTTTTTTAAGCCACAACGCTCTCTTAAGATATCCGAGAGCCGGGCCTATGACGTTCGCGGCCATAGATGTCTCATCTCCGAGTATAAACCTGTGTGAAGAACGTTTCCCCTCGAACGTAGTGCCTGTCAGAGTCATTGTCGTAGACACGGGTTTTTTAGTATGCCTGGTATCCATGACTCCGCCTACCGAAACTTTTTTCAGTGAATTGACAACACCGGCTTTTTTCAGTAATATATCGTCCGCGTGCTCCATCTTGTGAAGCTCAAGCTTTCCTTCTGTCTCTTCGAGCAACCTGTCGACCTCCCTATCCGTCAACCTCTTTGCCCTGTTTACCGTATAACCCGGCATGTGAGCTATGTCCTCCCTTATTGTCGCCTTGTAAGCGTCCCAATTGGATATTCCAACGCCCCACCATATATTCACGTCTTCCACTTTAGTAAAAGACTGAGCGGCCAGCACAGCGGCTGCGGATAAAAGACCGGGTGTCGCTCCACAACCTGCTATATATACACTCTTATTTCTTTTAAGTTTGGAATCTAATTTCATCATAAGTTTAATAGCAGCGGTACGCTTCAATGCACACGTATAGACTCCGGCGTATCCGGCCTTGATAAAACGCTTTACCACGCCGGGTATAAATTCGTTCGGCAAATTCGGCAACGCCACGAAAATAGCGTCGAATTTGTCTTTTAATTTTATAATATCTCCTATAGAGTCTTCTGAAGGTTTAAGTTTTTGTAAATCCTTAAGGACTATGCCGTTGGAGGAATAAAGGTAACCGTTCGAATCGCAAATTGCCACGACTTTCGCTTCTTTTTTCTTAGATACTACGTCCAGACATGCCTTACCGAGCCCCCCGGCTCCCAGAACAGCCATCCTGATGTTTTTCATGCTACCTCCTTAGTTTAATTTAAACCCCAAATCTCCTACCATCCGTAAATCTTCCTCGACCGACCTGCCTCCGCTAGTCAAATATCCTCCTATTATCATACCGTTGGCACCCGCCATAAAAGCTACAGACTGCATGTCCCTCAAAGCCGATTCCCTTCCCCCCGCTATTTTTATCACCGCTTTTTTTAATATAAGCCTAAAGAGAGCTATGGTCTTTATTATATCGAACGGTGATAAAGGCGGTACTTTTTCCAATGGTGTCCCTTTCCTGGGATTCAGTATATTAACAGGAGCGCATTTTACGTCTAATGCTTTTAATTTATAAACTAAATTTATCCTGTCTTCCATGCTTTCGCCTAAACCGATTATGCCGCCACAGCAAGGTTCGATTCCTTCGGATTTTAAGGTTTTTACGTTTTTCAGTCTTTTAGAATAAGGATGCGTGGTGCAGATATTCTTATAAAAACCCTCCGATGTCTCAAGATTATGATTATATCTGGCTATGCCGGTCTCCTTAAGCTCTTTCATCATACTCCTGTCAAGCGTACCGAGAGAACAGTCCATTTTTATGCCTACTTCTTTTTTTATCCTAGCTATAGCCTCTTTTATCCTATCGAATTCTTCCCTGGTGGGACCTTTTCCGCTTATTACTATACAGAAATTAGAGGCACCCGATTTTTTGGCTTCCTTAGCCGCTTTAACGATTTTATCGATTTCGACCAAAGGATAAACCTCGCAACCCGTATTATACTTAGACGACTGCGCACAGAATTTACAGTCTTCGGGACAAAATCCGCTCTTGGCGTTTATCAAAGAACAAAGATCCATCCTGTCTCCGCAAAACTCCCTCCTCACTCGGTCAGCCGCACTCATAATAGAAAAAATATCATCGCGAGAAGCGGCTAAAATGACCTTAGCATCCTCAAACCCAATCTCCCCGCCTCTTAATACTTTATCCAATATAGAATTAATCATATCCGCATACTTGGGGG
>CAZEGO010000045.1:0-10183 GCA_964511955.1 uncultured Planctomycetia bacterium
TCGATAAAACCATGAACCAGCTGATGCGTACTTTTGAAAATGAATTAGGGGGATGGCGATTTTCCATGAAGTCACTAAATTTTTATCCAATTGGATCTGGCTATTATTTTTAAGTTTAGCTATATATTTTAGAAAACGAAGTTATGTAAAAATGGGTTAAGGCTGAGGCTGAGAAACACTTAACCTAAACCCGAATGTTATTTTAAAGGAACCATGTGCGGGATCTGCGGCAAAATAACAACGAATTCTAATAATAACATAAATGAGTCTCTTATCCGTAAGATGTGCTCTGTGCTGTCTCATCGCGGGCCGGATGATGAAGGAATATTCATCAGGGACAAGCGACAAGCGACAAGCGACAAGGTTAGTGCGGGATTAGGTCATAGAAGATTGAGTATTATTGACCTTTCGTCCGCGGGGCATCAGCCTATGTTTAATGAGGACGGGTCGCTTTGTCTTGTGATGAACGGGGAGGTTTATAATTTTCTCGAGCTGAGAAATCATCTGGAAAGCAAAGGGCATGTTTTTAAATCGCATACTGATGCGGAAGTTATTTTACATCTTTATGAGGAAAAGGGGGCTGAATGCGTCCGTGATTTAAGAGGTCCTTTCGCGTTCGCTCTGTGGGATGAGAGAAAAGAGCGCCTTTTTATAGCAAGGGACAGGATAGGACAGAAACCAATGAATTATTTTTATAAGAATAATTCGCTTGTTTTCGGTTCCGAGATAAAGGCCATTACCGAAGACCCTGAGGTAAGCGCGGAAGTAAACAGGCCGGCCATAAAAGACTATCTCAGTTATGGATATACGCCTACGCCGGAAACCATGTTTAAGGGAATAAAAAGGCTCCCTCCCGCGCACTTTATGATTTACGAAAAAGGCAATATAAGGACAGAGAGATACCGGGAGCTCGATTTTTCTGAAAAACTCAAGCTTACAGAGAATGAATATTGTGAAAATATTATGGGGTTACTTGAGGAGGCTACGAGGGTAAGGATGGTAAGCGATGTTCCGTTGGGAGCTTTTCTGAGCGGGGGCATAGACTCAAGCGCGGTCGTGCATCTGATGAGTAAGGTAAGCGCCAGACCGGTTAAGACTTTCTCGATAGGTTTTGACGATAAAGAATACAGCGAATTGAAATTCGCCAAAATTATAGCGGATAAATTCGGCACTCAGCATACCGAATACACGGTGAAGCCCGACGCTATAGAAATATTACCGAAACTCGTATGGCATTACAACGAGCCTTACGCCGATTCGTCCGCCCTCCCCAGCTATTACGTCGCGAAGATGACACGGCAGGATGTTACGGTCGCTCTTAACGGAGACGGGGGAGACGAGGATTTTGGGGGATATGAGAGGTTTATGGCCGCGAGGTTCGCGGAATATCTTAAGATCATTCCCGGGCCTTTGGTTAAATTTTTCGCTTCCATGTTAAGGGAATCCCTGAGTCTCAAGGATTTCAAGACAAGGCTTAAGAGATTTTTACTCATTGCTTCGCGCAATTGTGAGGAGAGGCATTATAACTGGGTCAGCATATTCAGAGACGATGAAAAAGAAAGCTTATTTACGCGTGAATTTCAAAATGAAACAAAAGGCAGGGAAAGCTCATCTTATATTAGAAACGCGTTCGAGAATTGCGGTTCTGATGATGTGGTGGATAAAGTGATGTCGACCGATATACGTACTAATTTACCGGACGACCTTCTCGTAAAGATGGATATAGCCACAATGGCCAATTCCCTTGAAGGCAGATCCCCCTTCCTGGACCATAAGGTTATGGAGTTCGCCGCATCCATACCGAGCTCTTTAAAGATAAAAGGTACGCGCCTTAAATATATACTTAAAAAGGCCCTGTCCGGGAAAATACCCGATAGTATTCTTTCACGAGGCAAGATGGGTTTCGGGGTGCCCCTTGACAGGTGGTTCAGGGGAGAGCTGGAGGATTACTCGAGAAATATATTGCTGGGCGAAAGATTTATAAAAAGAGGGTACTTTAAAAAAGATTCCATAGAGGCCGTGTTAGACAATCATAAAAAAGGCAAGGCGAATAACGGGGCCAGGATATGGAGCCTGCTCTATCTCGAGTTATGGCATAGGATATTTATAGAAAAAGAGGGGATATGAATCTCGATTATCAGCGCGGCGGAAAACAAAAGGATTATTATTCCAAAGAAGACGTTGTCAAAAGAGCCTGTCCTATTTGCGCGTCGGAGGATTATTCGACTATATGCAGGGAAAGGGGTGAGATAGGAATAGTAAAATGTAAAGGGTGCGGATTGATATACGTAAATCCCATGGTTAAAGAGCCCGAGAAAAATTATTGGGGAGATCCGGAAAAATACCATGAGGAAGCCAGGTTAATCTTTGAAGGTAAGGCAGCGCACCACAGGGATCCTAATTATCTGGAAGATCTGAAAATTATAGAGAACGTGAAACCCGAGGGAAGGTTCCTGGATATAGGTACGAACATGGGTTTTTTTCTGAGGAACGCTATAGGAAAGAAATGGGACCTTTTTGGCGTAGAGCCGTCACCTTCTCTTTCCGAGATGGCGAGAAAATATTTTAATCTTAACGTAAAGACGTGCTATCTTGAAGAAGCCGGTTTTGACAGTGATTTTTTCGACATTGTAACTATGACGGATGTATTCGAGCATATAGCCGAACCTAAAAAGATCGTGGCCGAGATAAAAAGGGTTCTTAAGGAAAAAGGTATTTTATTCATAAAGGTGCCTAACGTAAAATATAATTTATTGAAATTATTCCTCGCGAAATTAACCGGCAGACTGAAAGATTATGATATATTCGATTCTTATGAGCACGTAGTCCATTATGACCACAAGGCCCTGGCCATGGTTCTTAAAGAAGCCGGTTTTAAAATAAGGAAAATATCTACAGGCAGGCCGATTCAGCTTCCCGCCTGGCATAAGTACGTAGGACATTATTATCTTTATCCCAGTCCGTGGACTCTGGACATAAAAAACTTTATAACCAGAAAAATCTTTTATTATCTTTCCGTGATAGAGTTTTTTCTAAGGGCGGGTAGTGTCGGGTATTTTTCCTCAAATATTATCGTAATAGCCGAAAAAATCAGATAAGAACAATATGAAAGAAAAGATAAAAATCCTGAGAATAATAGCAAGGCTTAATATCGGCGGTCCGGCAAGGAACGCTGTCTTGCTGTCGGAAGGGCTCAAGGCTCAAGGCTCAAGGTTCAAGGTTCAAGGTTCAAGGCTCAAGGCGGATTTCGATACTGTTCTTCTTTGCGGGGAAACTCCTTCTTGCGAAGGGGATATGATGTATATAGCCCGGGAAAAAGGTATTGAGCCGGTTATTATTAAAGAGCTGGGGAGAGAGCTGTCATTGAAGAATGATTGGATAGCTTTTTGGAAAATATTTAAAATTATAAGAAGAGAAAAACCCGATATTATTCATACCCATACCGCGAAAGCAGGAACGCTGGGAAGACTTGCGGGAATTTTATATAAGATAACCCATGTCCCATGTCTCATGTCTCATGTCTCAGTGAAGCTGGTGCATACTTTTCATGGGCATGTGTTTTCCGGGTATTTTGGGCGGCTTAAGAGTTTTGTATTTATCCGGATTGAGAAGATATTGGCGTTATTTACCGTTCGGCTTATTACGGTCAGCGATAAGCTGAAAGAGGAGCTTGTTAAAAAATACAGAATCGCGCCGGAGAAAAAAATAGATGTCGTAGAGCTTGGGTTTGAGCTGGACGATCTTCTGAGATTAGAACCGCGTCCTGAATCAGACTGCGTAAACGTAGGGATAATCGGGAGGTTGGTACCTATAAAAAATCATAAGATGTTTCTCAAGGTTATTAGCGACATGGGATCTGCCTGCCGGCAAGGCAGGCAAGGGATAAGGGATAAGGTTAAATTTCATATTATAGGAGACGGGGAATTGAGACGGGAGCTTGAGGGTTATGCCGGTAAATCAGGGATTGGTGATGTTGTGGAGTTTAGGGGGTGGATTACGGATTTGGTCGAGATTTATCAGGAGCTGGACATAGTTGCATTGACTTCTTTGAATGAGGGTACGCCGGTATCTTTGATAGAGGCGATGGCGGCAGGGAGAGCTGTGGTAGCTACCAGGGTGGGAGGAGTAGCGGATATTGTAAAGGATAATGAAACAGGGTATCTCATCGATAGTGAAAATTGCGCCGATTTTGCCGATAAACTGTCGGATTTAGTATCAGATTATGATAAAAGGAATCAATTTGCTTTAAGCGGCCGGGAGTCTGTCAAAGAAAGGTTTTTAAAAGATAGGTTGATAAAAGATACATACAGGTTGTATAATAATATTTTACAAATCAGGAAAAATACCTAAAGGAGATACGGATGAAAGTTTTGATTACGGGCGGGGCCGGGTTTATAGGGTCTCATCTGGCCGATAAATTGATAGAGTTCGGGAACGAGATAACAGTATTAGATAATCTTTCCACGGGCAGGTTTGACAACATAGCGCATCTTGACGGAGACAAGCGGTTTAAATTCGTGGAAGGCACTATATTGAACGAAGCGCTTGTAGATAAACTGGTGGAACAAACGGACGCAGTCTATCATTTGGCCGCTGCCGTGGGGGTCGATTTGATAGTTAAAAAACCTCTGGAGTCTCTTGTTACCAATATAAGAGGCAGTGAAGTCGTCCTGGAAATGGTGCACAGGTACCATAAAAAAATACTCATAACTTCCACGTCGGAGATTTACGGTAAGAACACGAACGGGCCTCTGAAAGAGAACGACGACAGGATTTTGGGATCTCCGCTTAAATCAAGATGGAGCTATTCGACCGCTAAAGCCGTCGATGAGATGCTGGCTTATGTTTACTGGAGACAGAAGAAAGTGCCCACTATAATTGTCCGGCTTTTTAATACCGTGGGGCCCAGGCAGACGGGTTCTTACGGTATGGTCATACCCAGGTTCGTGGGCCAGGCACTCAGGGGCGAGGATATCACGGTTTACGGAAGCGGTAAACAGTCGAGATGTTTTTTGCACGTGAAGGATACGGTACGAGCCCTCGTCAAACTTATGAGCAGTGAGAGCGCGGTGGGCAACGTTTTTAATATAGGCAGTCAGAATGAGATTACCATAGACGAGCTCGCGAAAAAAATAATAGAGATAACAAAAAGTAAATCAAAAATAATATTCATACCTTACGACAAAGCATATGAAGAGGGTTTCGAAGATATGCAGCGTCGCATACCGGATACGTCCAGGATTAACGAGGCTATAGGATTCGAGCCGACCTGCGGACTGAATGATATTATAAAAGACGTAGTCGAATATACGCATAAAAAATAATAAATAAAAACCGAGTATGTTTAAATATGCAGTCTCATTTTTAACTCCGCTACTCATTTCTTTTTTTCTCACGCCTTTCGTAAAAAAGATCGCGCTGTCCAGAGGGCATGTCGCCAGGCCCAAAAAGGACAGATGGCACAAAAAAGATACCGCTCTTTTCGGCGGTATAGCCATCTTTTTATCCTTTGTCATTCCTTATGTTTTTTTCGTAGAACCTAGTTTCGAGAACATCGGCATATTGATATGCGCCGTTACTATTTTCGGCCTGGGGCTTTTCGATGATATGGTACATATAAAACCATATACAAAACTTATGGGCCAGATCATAGTGGCGTCTCTACTGGTGAGTTTCGGGGTCAGTATAAAAATCATACCTTATCCGATACTGAGCACGCCTCTTACCATTCTCTGGATAGTGGGTATTATAAACGCCTTTAACCTCCTGGATAATATGGACGGTCTTTCCGGAGGCGTGGCAGCCATAGTCAGCGCAGTCCTGTTCCTGTGCTCTCTGTTCAATCCTAATTTTACCGCGATACCGGCTCTGATACTGGCGGGGAGCCTTCTCGGATTCCTGAAATATAATTTCAGCCCGGCGAGGATATTCATGGGGGACAGCGGGAGTATGTTTATAGGCTTTATGATAGCTACCATGACACTCCAGGAAAGCTGGAAGGAGTCGACGCATCTGGTGATGATACTTGCCATACCGGTATTGGTGCTTATAGTCCCGCTGTTCGATACCGCATTTGTCACTCTGGCGAGGAGGTTTACATCCAGAGAGGTTTTTAAAGGCGGGAAAGATCACATCTCTCACAGGATGGTGGTCCTGGGTTTCTCCGAAAGAAAGACCGTCCTTGTTTTGTATTTCATAAGTTTATTTTTCGGATTTATAAGTGTTTTGTCCATGTTTGTGCCTGCGCCCGTTACTCTGATGATGGTTTTGATAGCGGCGGTTGCCCTTATATATTTCGCTATTTTTCTGGGCAAGGTTAAGGTGTACGATGACAGCGAGATTAAGAACGTGAAAAAGAAAAAGAACGGCAACGTGGTCTTAAGCGGCGCGCTGATGTACAAGAGAAGGATAGTGGAAGTGGGTATCGACTTTATACTGATATGTACGGCTTATGTGTCCGCCTATCTTTTAAGGTATGAGGGTGTGCTGTCTCCCGAAAACCAGGAGCTTATAGTAAAGTCCTTACCCATAATAATTATTATAAAATACGTGGTTTTTTTCAAGTTCGGGCTCTACAGGGGCATATGGAGGTACGTCAGCATAGCGGACCTGATAGATATATTCAAAGCTGTATTACTCTCCTCCATAGCGTCCGTACTGGCGGTGCTTTTTGTATGGAGGTTTCACGGTTTTTCCAGGGCTGTATTCGTAATAGACTGGCTGCTTCTTTTTATCATGATATCGGGTTCAAGGATACTGGAAAGGATATATAAGGAGATTTTCGATCAGGCCAGTCTTGAGGGAAAGAACGTCCTGATCTACGGAGCCGGCAACGCGGGGGAATTCGTTCTCAGGGAAATCAAGAATAATAAGTTACTTCAGTATAAACCGGTGGGTTTCCTGGACGATGACGAGGAAAAGATAGGCAAGAGGATTCAGGGCCTGCCCGTATTGGGCTCGGTAAAAGACATGCCCGGAATCGTAAACGCTAAAAAAGTGAACGAGATGATCATAGCAATACCGCGTTTTCAGAAAGAAGCGCTGGAAAGCATGCTGGAATTTTGCCGGAAGTTCAACATAGATTGCCGCAGGATGACTGACATATTGCCTAAATAATATATATAGCTGTCATATTAGGGGCTCCGCGGCCTGTCTTTTCTCTGTCATTGCGAGAAGGAGCAGGTCGGCGATGAGGCAATCCCGAAGAAAATTACTTAAAAAGAACTTATTGTTAGGTCTTGACTAATCTTAAAAAAGAGTGTAAACTAAATCATCAGATATCTTATTAAGCTGTCCCATGCAAACAGGAAAGGAGGGATGATAAAACTTAAGCGCAAAAAATGAGGATAGCTTTATTATACAGTTAAAAACACAAGTTTAGAAAATAAAGATTTTTTAATTTTTCAAACCAAACCAAGGAGGAAATAATGGGTAAGTATATTTTAACCGCTCTGTTAGTTCTCGGTTTAGCCGGAGCAGCTTATGCCGCGCCGGTAGGTCTTACTTCCGAAGCTGATTTAAAGGAGGCCGAATTATGGGCCGATAACAATATCGGTGTCACCGCGAGCTTTATTGTCGACACATTACAGGAAAGAAGCCTAAACATCGACAGCGGTGAATACGAGATGATTTCATATTTTGCCAGGATAGGCGTCAGCTTTATGGACAGGATCAATGTTTACCTGGACTTAGGCACTGCTAATGATATGGAATATTGTTATACGATAAAGGGAGAAAACCATAAATCATATTTTGACGACGCGTTTATGTACGGTATAGGCGCCAACGCTTTGCTTTACAGATGGGATAACGGCCTTGAAGTCGGCGTAGGAGCAAGTTATAGACAGGCCGATATGGATTTAGAAAAGATAGTTATCGACGGTACCGAATATAAGCAAAGTCAGCTTTCATCGGTAAAGAATGGCGAATACCAGGAATATCAGGGAGCAATTGAACTGGCGTGGAAAATGGACTACATAACGCCTTACATCGGTATAAAGTTCTCAGAAGTAGAGGTGGATTCAAGAGCCACTGTTCTCGGAGCCGTGCGTGATGCTTCGGGCAAAAACGCTTCGGAGAATGTAGGTGGTTTCGCAGGCATAACTATCACGCCTCTTATTGATCCCGTAGATTCCAAGATGAATCGACTGTCGCTTAATATAGAAGGCAGATTCGTTGATGAGCAGGCGGTAAACGTGGGATTAACTTATAGCTTCTAAGGACTCTCATCTCGATAAAGCTTTAAAGAAGATTTAATTATAATTATGGGGCACGTTTAAACGTGCCCCATAATTTTTTTAATTTAACATGAAACTATTTTTACAGGCAGTCGATGGAATATCGGCGGTGTTTTTAGTTGGTGGGATAGTAAGGTGATGGTACAATAAAAGCATGGATAAAAAAGCCTTTGAAGTTACTTCGATCCGCGATAAAAACGATTATAACTACTGGATAGCTAAAACATATTTTGAAAGGCTTTCGGCGCTGGAGCAGTTGAGAAAGGTTATGTTCGGCTATGTTCCGTCTACCGCGCAAAGGATTTAAGAAAAAAGGGAATAATCACCTCAGGCATTTTTCCGAGTTATCTCCCGAAGAGCGTTTAAAATGGGCACTTAAGGCAGGATATTCTATGAGACGTTTTATGCCTGAAGATTCGATAAGATACGCCGAAAGGTTACGAAATGGCTGGAAAAAACATCTTTCCCGTTCCGGACGCCCCGTTAAGAATTCTTAAGTTGCTTGCAGTAAAGAAAATTCCGTTTGTTATTGTCGGTGGCGCGGCTATGGCGCTGCATGGTATTCCCAGAAGCACCATAGACATAGAGATTGTAGTGCCGGCAAAACAAGAAAATATAAAGAAATTATTTTCAATAATACATAAATCAAAATTTATAAGCCGGGATGAAGATATAACCGCCATGGCAGATAAACCGCATTTTTTAATCGGGGAGTGGATAACACTGCAGGATAAATCCGGGATGGAACTTGTGGATATATTCTTTGAGGAAAAGAAAGCATACACTGAGCTCTCAAGGCGAGCAAAAAAAATACAAGGAAAAAATCTCGATTTTAGAGTCGCTTCGTTGAAATATCCTGAAAAAATGAAAAAACTGTCAGCCAGAGCTATTGATCTTGCTGATATTATTTTGATTAAAGAGAGGTTAAAAAGTAGAAAATAGTTGTCATTGCAGGCTTCGCTTCGCAATGACAAACAGATACCTTTTTTCTAATTGACACAGAGGAATTTTTTGATATAATAAGCTTATAATTAAATAAAGTATATCTTCGGGACAGGGTGAAATTCCCTACCGGCGGTACCCCGTTCCAAATTCTGGTAGATATGTTTCGCCAGTTTTGTAACAGCTCGAGCGCAATGCTTACTGGGGTTTTCGAAAAGCTTCAAGAATTTGGAACAGGGCAAGAAGCCCGCGAGTTTGCCAGATAACTCTGGCGGACAGATCCGGTGAGATTCCGGGGCCGATAGTTACAGTCTAGATGGGAGAAGATAAATGTTCTGTTGATTTAAGGGCGTAAGGTTCTTAAACAGACTGAACGTGATTATACCCGAAGATTTTATCTTCGGGTTTTTTATTTTTCTGCCCAGGCAGGCCTTTTGGCGGATATGATATAAAGGAAGTCTATGAAATTTACACCTATACCAAAAATACTGGATGACCTTAAAAAAGGCAGGCTTATCATAGTCATAGACGATAAGGACCGTGAGAACGAGGGGGATCTTGTAGTCGCGGCCTCCCACGCCACCACTGAGGCCATAAATTTTATGATAAAGCTCGGGAGAGGGCTTGTATGCGTGCCTATGGAGAGCAAAAGACTCGATAAGTTAGGGATCCACCCTATGTACGAGGATAATCAGGATCCCTATAAGACCGCCTGGGCTATATCGATTGACGCCAAAAAAGACACAAAGACCGGTATTTCGGCTCATGACAGGGCGGTTACCGTGAAGACGCTTATAAATCCGAAGACAACTCCCAAAGATCTTGTCCGGCCCGGGCATATGTTTCCTCTTAGAGCCAAGGATGGAGGCGTTTTAACCAGGGCCGGTCATACCGAGGCCTGCGTGGATCTCATGAGGCTTGCGGGGCTTTATCCGGCGGGGGTGATATGTGAGATAATAAATGAGGACGGCTCCATGGCGAGGACGCCCGAATTAATAAAATTC
>CAZEGO010000046.1:0-6005 GCA_964511955.1 uncultured Planctomycetia bacterium
AGCAGACCTCTTCACCGTTCAACGCTTTCTGGTACTGGACCGACTGCGCCACCATAAATATTATCTTTTATAAAAACCGGGATCCCCTGCAAAAACGCGGAATCTTTTTTTTCGGAAACAGCACGCGCCCTCTCGGCAAAAACGTTCTCGTCGAAATTCGCCAGGGCATTCATGACTCCGTCCCTGCCGCGCACGGAAGAGATTATACTGTCTTTTATGTCGAGAGGGTTGACCGTTTTTTTCTTCAGTAATTCGGTTAATTCGTGAGCCGTAAGGGCGCTTAGGTCCATATCAAATAATGTTTTTCACCTGAAACAGGTTGTTCTTCTCGAGTGAAGCGTTTTTTAAAACTTCGTCGACGGGCAGAGATTTGCCGACACGATCTTCTCTGTAAACGTTTTTGAGCTCAAGGACATGGCTCGTGGGAGGCAGACCGGTAACGTCTATTTCGTTCAGCTTATTAACGTATTCCAGTATGCGGTCGAGCTGAAACGTAAAATGATCTATGTCTTTTTCTTCCAGCTCGATACGGGCCAGGTCCGATACGTATCTAACTACGTCTTTTGTTATAGCCATGGTAACGATAAAATTAAGAATTCTTTTCGGCCATATCGCCTACTATGGGAAGCCTGAACATCTCGCCCTGGTAAGCTTTTATCATAAGCAGCACCCATAATACGATGCTCAAAAGAGAAAGCAGCGTACTTAATATAACGCCTAATACGGGTATAATGAGCAATATAAGATTAATGACGAAAAAGCCTCCGAACAGGAGCATGGACTGCATAGCGTGAAATCGGACAAACTTATTCTTTTTTTCAACAAGATAAAAAACCAGTCCGGTTATAAAACCAAGAAAATAACTCAACAGGGCCGCCAAATTAGGCTGCATCCCTATCGATGTCTCGCCGAGGTTCTTTTTAGTTTCTTCCATATATACCTCCTTAATGAGCGCGTAACTTATGAAACGACAGTGAACATAAGTTATAAGCGCGAAGTGTATCCGCCAACGCCTTGTGGCGGACGTAAAGTTTAACTCCTCTTAAAATCTAAAATCTCCGCCAACCTTACGAAACTCTCGAGACAAACTGTCTCGGGACGGCTGTCCGGCTCTATGCCGGATTCAAGAAGTGCTTTTTTCAGGCCGTCCTTAGAGCGAAAGTGACCGCTTAAAAAAAGAGAATTAAGAATCGTCTTTCTTCTCTTTTCGAAAGATGTCCTTATTATTTTAAACAGTTTTTCCTCATCAGTCAAGTAAAGTCGCCCCTCTCTTATATACAGCTCAATAAAGCACGAATCGATTCCGGGCATCGGAAAGAAAGAACTTTTCTTTATCCGGAATACAATCCCGGGCTCCGAATAGAACTTTACATAGTGTGAGATGGCACCGCACGCCCTGCTGCCGACAGGACTCGATAGCCTTTCCGCAAATTCTTTCTGTACGGTTATATGTGCCGAAGCGATAAATTCCCTGCTTTCGATGGTCTTCACCACGACAGGGCTGGAAATATAATACGGAAGATTGCCGACTATTTTTATCTTTTTCTTAAAGCGGTCGTGAACGGCTCTTATATCTATCCCGAGTATATCGCCCTCCACTATATCGACCAAACCGGAAAAATCGGACCGGCGCAAAAATTCGCACAGGCGCTTGTCTTTCTCGACTGCTATCACCTTTCGCGCGCGTTTGCACAGCTCTCCGGTAAGGGCGCCGAAACCCGGGCCTATTTCCAGTACGATATCATCTCCGCTGAGCTGAACGGCTTCGAGGATCTTATCCCTGATGTTTTTATCTATAAGAAAATTCTGACCGAGGGTCTTGTTCGGCCTGATGCCGGTTTTCGAACAAAGCCGTTTAATATCGCCCGCTCTCAGCATAGGCCGACCATGCTCATGCTGATAGCCAGTTTAACGGCCTCTTTCATGGAGGAGGGGTCCGCCCTTCCCTTGCCCGCAATATCATAGGCTGTCCCATGGTCAGGGGAAGTGCGTATAAAAGGCAGGCCAAGCGTGACGTTTACACCGCGCTCGAAAGCTATCATTTTAAAAGGAGCCAGGCCCTGGTCATGATACATCGATATTACCGCGTCGAACTCTTTGTTTAACGCTTTATAAAAAGCCACGTCAGCCGGCAAAAGGCTAATTTCGGCTTTCACGCGCGCGGATTTGATCGCGGGCATTATAACCTTCTTCTCTTCGCGGGAAGCTCCGATACCCTCTCCGCAGTGAGGGTTTAAGCCGCAGAGCGCTATCCTGGGCAGCGGCATATCGAAGTATTTTTTAAGCGCGTCGACAGTGAGTAAAATGGCGCAGCGTATCGCCTCGCGGGTTATTTTTCCGGGTACGTCTTTTATGCGCACATGCCTTGTAACCAGCGTTACGCGCATTTTGTCGGAGCAAAACATCATCGCGAATTTTTCGGTCCCCGTGGCTTTAGCAAGATAATCGGTATGTCCGGTAAAAGACTTCCCCGGGGAATTTATCTTTGCTTTATTAACGGGTGCCGTTACAAGGGCGTCGGCTTCGCCGAGCTTAAGAACCGCCAGCGCTTTCTGTACGGCATCCAGGCCGGTCTTATCCGAAGGTTTGATTATGAGATAGTCGGCGGATTTTCTTATATAAGTGTCTTTAAGAGCTTTTTCGGTGACCTCGGGACCTATCCCCCGGGGGTCTCCGGTAGTTATTACAATCCGAGGTTTTACTTTATGTCTATGTAAGCGTCGGCTCTTAACTTGCTTATCCATTCTTCGATTCTTTCTTTAAATTTCTTTTGAAAAAGCAGCCTTCTCACAGGCAGCGTAACTTCTTCCAGGCTATAATATCCTTCGTGAGACATATCTTCCAGTTTCAGTATATGGTAACCTACCTCACTTTTTATAGGTCTTGAGATTTTGCCTATCGACAATTCCGACAAGGCCTCGTCCAGCTCTTTCAGCATCTCTCCTTTTTTCACGAAGCCCATATATCCGCCTTTTTCGCTGTTCGGGCCCTCTGAATACTCTCTCGCCGTCTCGGCAAAATCCGCACCTGATATCAGATCGTCATAAATCTCCTGGGCCTCAAGCCTTATCAACTCAAAGCTAACGTTGTCCCCGGCCTTTATAAGTATGTGACGGATCTCGTATTTCTCGTCTTTTCTGAACTTTTCACGGTTTTTCTCGTAGTATTCGGATACATCGGAAGGCAATATGTTTATTTTCGATTTGATTTCCAGATCCACTACTTTTTTCATCATTATCTGGTCACGGTACCTGTCTTTTAAATCACTGACCGTGATACCCTGCGTTTCAAGCAGGTCAAAGAATCCTTCTTCCGATTCAAATCCGGATTTCACCTGATCAAGTTTTTCCGTCAACTCTGCTTCCGATACTTTGATCTCAAGTTCTTTAGCTCGGCTCAGTATCAATTTATCCTCGACCATGCGCTTTAGTATGTCTTTTTTCATGTCTTCCATCTCATCCAGAAGCTTGTCCTGGGAATAAGAATGGACGTACTGGGCGTAAAGGACCGATAACAGCTGGTTTACGTCTTGTTGCGTTATCACCTCCCGGTTCACCACAGCGATCACCTTATTAAACACTTCGTCGGTTATCTCGGCCTGAGCCGTGCGAATGAGAGCCGGAAACATAATCCCGGCCAATATAAATGCCTTTAAAATCCTCATCCTCTCCTCTGTTCTTTTTTGTTCCTTTTTAAAGCATCTACGACTTCCCTGAGCATCCTGCAATACAAATCAAATCCGACCGCCATTATATATCCGTGCTGTTCGGCCCCTAGCAGGTTGCCTGCCCCTCGTATCTCCAGGTCTTCCATGGCTATCTTAAACCCGGAACCAAGCTCGCGATACCGCTCAATAGCCCTGAGCCTTCTGGATGCCTCGGTATTTATCACTCCCCCTTTGGGAATTAGAAAATACGCGTATGCCCTGTTCTTAAACCTTCCCACTCTGCCTTTTAACTGATACAGATCGGCCAATCCGAACATATCGGCCCTGTTCACTATAAGAGTGTTGGCGTTGGGGATATCTATCCCAGACTCTATTATAACCGTACACACCAGCACGTCAATATTTCCTTTCATAAATTCTTTCATTACGCTCTCGAGCTCCCGGGATGACATCCTGCCGTGAGCCACTGCGATTTTCGAGTCGTCGATCAGGCCGGAAAGCCCGCTGGCTATTTTTTCTATTCCGTCCACCCTGTTATGGACAAAAAATACCTGCCCGCCTCTGGTTTTCTCTCTCGTTATCGCACTCTTGACAAGCTCCTTGTCGTATTCCGCGACAAACACCTTTACCGGAAGCCTGTTTTGCGGCGGCGTCTCTATAATGGACATGTCTTTCAGGCCCATCAAAGACATATAAAGAGTCCGGGGTATCGGGGTCGCCGTAAGAGTCAATATATCGGCGAGAAGGCGCATTTTTTTAAGTTTCTCTTTGTCCTTGACGCCGAACCTTTGCTCTTCGTCTATCACCACAAGGCCGAGGTCTTTGAATTTTATGTTCTTCCTCAGGAGAGCGTGGGTGCCTATGACCACGTCTATCGTACCGTTCCGCGTTCCCTCGAGAACCTGTTTGACCTCTTTGCCGGTCCTGAAACGGCTCAACATCTCGACGTTTACCGGAAAATCCTTCATTCTTTCCCTGAAAGTTATATAATGTTGTTCCGCGAGAAGAGTCGTGGGTACAAGCACCACTACCTGTTTATTGCTCATAACTGCTTTAAAAACGGCTCTTAACGCGACTTCTGTCTTGCCGTACCCCACATCACCGCAAAGAAGCCTGTCCATAGGCCCGGGTGATTCCATATCCTTTTTGACTTCCGCGCATGAACGTGCCTGATCCGGAGTCTCCTCATACGGAAATCTCTTTTCGAATTCAGCCTGCCAGTCAACGTCCTTATGAAACGAAAAACCGTACATCCCGGAGCGCACAGCGTTCAATTCAAGCATTTCAAATGCCATGAAATATATGCTCTTTCTGGTTTTTTCTTTGGTCTTTTTCCAGGTACTGCTGCCGAGTCTGTATATCCGGGGAGGCCTCTTCTCGAAACCCACGTATTTTTGCACGAGGTGCATTTCCCCGACGGGTACGTACAGTCTATCTCCCTCGGCGTACTGTATAATAAAATGGTCTTTTTCTCCGTCCGCATCCAGCTTTTCAAATCCCTTGAATATACCGATGCCGTGGTCCACGTGCACGACATAATCATCGACGCTTATGTCCACGAATGATTTCAAAGGAGTCTTCTCGTCGATACTTACCTTTTTTCGTTTTATCCGAGGATGTGGGCCGGGTACGGGCAGGATAATAACCATACTGTGTTCTTCGAGAGTCTCGCCGGATATTATGCTGTAACTCTTTATGGAACCTACTTCGTTACCGGCGAGTTCCACGCGAACAGGGCCTTCGAACACAGGAGGAAACACGTCGATAATGCCTCCCCTCATGCTGAAATCCCCGGGTTCCGAAATTTTACTGCATCTCTCGTATCCGTACTCGGTAAGGTTTCGGGCAAGAGACTTATAATTCAGTCTTTCGTTTTTGTAGATTTTTATGGATTTAAACATAATTCGGAAGAAAATTAAGCCCCGGTATTTTCCTGCTTAAAAGAAGGTCACATCTTATTTGGGGCATTGACCCCGAGAAGCCTTAACCCACTGCCCAGAACCTTTTTTACGACCGTTACAAGAGCTAACCTGGCACCGGTAAGAGAGGCATCTTCGGTTACGATCCTGCAGGCGTCATAATACGAATGAAACGAGCCTGCCAACTCCTGGAGGTAGGCAAGCAAAGTATATGGTTCCAGGTTTCGCGCCGCAGATTCAAGCGCCTTCGGGTAACGTGTGAGACTTTTTATCAAGTCCAGCTCCCGATCTTTATTCAGAAGGCGCGCTTTTTTTAAATCGGGAGAAGCACCTTCGGAAAAATCAACGATACTGCTGATCCGCGCATGGGCGTATTGTATGTAAAAAACGGGGTTATCCATAGTCCTGGCCTTGGCCAG